>JAGCRW010000006.1 GCA_017964485.1 Muribaculaceae bacterium
GTTGGCGTTAACCGTCACACCAGCCGCGCGCCCCTGCAATGCTTGATCAAGGTTGGCTGCGGGTGTTTTTTTCAATTTGTCGGCACCAATCGACGCTACCGATCCAGTGAGGTCGCTCTTGCGCATCGTGCCATAGCCCACGACTACCAGTTCGCTCAGTTCCTGCATATCCTCGCTCATGCGCACGTTGATTGTCGATGACGAAGAGAACGCGCGGCGTTCGGTAGCCATTCCCACATAGGTGAACACCAGTGTTCCCTTGTGTGATGCGGTGATTTCGTATTGTCCGTCGTAGTCGGTGGCTGTAGTGGAACTTGTTCCTTCGAGCGAGACGGTTACACCGGGCAATGGAGTGCCGTCGCTGTCGTCAACCACCGTACCTTGGATTTTTATTGTCTGCGACATTGCTATCAGCGGCAACAAGCACAGCAATAAGGTTGCAAATTTAAGTTTCATCCTAATTTTATGTTTATGTAAAATGATTTTACAGTTGAATAGTTCTTTTCAAGTTACAAATGTAGCCATAAAGTTGCAATAGTCAAATTTTTAGTGCGTATTTTCAGATTTTTAATTATACACGGTGTTTGCAGACATGAAAATCTGAGTAATTTTGCGCCTGTAAATAACTTATGATATGAAAAGGGTGTGTTGTTTTTTGGCGAGTTACTTGATGCTGCTCGCGTGTACGGCGGCTGCACAGGATGTGGTCATTGCCGAGGTTGATTCTTTGTATGAAAACGATATGTTGTTGCCGGAGGAGCGCGAGGCGCTAAATGCCGAGGTTGTTAACGCAGCCATAGCCGGTGTGTGGCATTACGACAAGCCTTCGGTCCAGGCACAAGGCTCAAGTATTATAGGCAAACTGGGTAAGCCTATTGCTAAGAGCAAATTGAAGAAGAAACTCAATAAAGCATTCAAGAAACTAAAAATCAACAAACGCTGGAATTCATTAACCCTAACCCCGCAAGGACACTGGACGATAAACATTGCTGGCGTGAATATGGGTGGCAATTATTCTTATAATCCCGAAGAAGATCGCATTACGCTCAAGTGGCACGGAATCCCGATGAGTTCTAAGGTCTTACGCGAAGGAAAGCACCTGCACCTCCTTTTCGACACCGATCACCTGCTTAACGTACTGCGCATCATCAGCGGCTTCAGCCACAGCGAGACACTGAAGGCCATAGCTTTCCTTAGTCAGAACTACAGCGACGTCATGGTAGGCTTCGACCTCAAGCAATAACACTACCATTTTCCGTTATATTTTTCTGCTATTCAAAAACTTAAAACTTTTATTGAGAAAAAAGGTTTTTTGTTTCGCAATATCAAAAAAAGAATGTAACTTTGTAGCCGAATAACTATAGCCATTTTCATCATGGCTATATGCACTTATCACGATGTCGAATTAAACCATATATTAACTTAAAATCCTATTTATTAACATAATAAACAAATTTACAACATGAGGAAATTTTTATCTCTCCTAACAATGTGCTTGCTCACGACAGCCGCGTGGGCAGCTACAGTGACTATTGATCTCACTGCTCAAGGTTATACAAATGCCCAAGAAGTGACGACTGTTACTCAAGATGGTATTACGTTGACCTTTGATAAAGGGACTAACAGTAACACACCAAAATGGTATGATAGTGGAAACGCTGTTCGTGTGTATGGTGGCAATACAATTACTGTTACTGCGACAGAGAATATTGCAACGATAGTGTTTACTGTTACTCAAGGCGATAATCTCTCAGCTGACAAGGGCACATATTCCACATCCGACCATACTTGGAATGGCTCAGCTTCATCAGTGGTATTTACTCAGGAAGGAACAAGCCAGGTAAGAATTCAAAAGGTAGAGGTTACTACAGGTGGTAGCGGTGAAACTGTTGTTGCTGCTCCGTCGTTTACTCCAGCTGCAGGTACTTATTATTCTCCTATTGAGGTCACCATGAGGACTGGCACTGCTGGCGCAAGTATCTATTATACAACGAATGGTAGCACCCCAACCACATCATCCACACTCTACAGCGAACCTATAACTATTAGTGCCACTACAACTGTTAAGGCTATTGCAACTCTTGATGGTGTTACCAGCGATGTGGCGACAGCAGAATATGTGATGGGTACTGCTACTCCAGTAGCTAACATCGCTGCATATCAAGTTGTGGAGGATGGCACTACCGTAGTCTTCTCTAATCCTGTAACTGTGATTGGACATAATGGCCAAAACCTTTATGTGAAAGACGCAAGCGGTTATGCTTTGTTCTATGGAAGCCCTGGAAAGAATTACAGTACGGGTAACATTATTCCGGCCGGCTTTACAGGCAATAAGACTACTTATGCAGGAGAACCTGAATTGGCAATTAATGCTTATAGTAACTTCCAGGCATCAAGTGGCGACGAAACTGTTGATCCTGAGACTATTCAGGTTGCCGACATTGAAGCTGATATGTTTGCACATTATGTTTACCTTCCAGGTGTAACACTCGATAAGGAAACATGGACTATTTCCGACAACAGTGGAGAAGGTCAATTCTATTCTGGTATGGGTGCCTCGGGCATTAATTCTGTTGATCCAAGCAAGACTTATAATGTTTGGGGTGTGATTGGTTCACGTATAGTTGATAATGAGACTATTTATCGTGTACTTCCTATGAAGATTGAGGAAGTTGGCGGTACTGACCCAAATCCTACCGATGGTGTAGCAACCATAGCTGAATACCTGGCTCTTGCCGATAACGCTACCTTTACCTTCACTGGCAATGCTGTGGTGACCTACGTTAACGACAACGACAAGCGCTATCTCTATATCAAGGATAACACTGGCGCTGCTATGATCTACGGCACTGGCATCGCTAATGATTTCGCACAGGGTGATGTGCTGGCAAGTGGCTGGACTGGAAAGAAGACAAATTATAATGGTCTGCATGAAATTACAAATGCCGCTAACCTCTCAAAGAGTGGCCAGACTCAAACCGTTACTCCCGCAGAAGTTTCTACAACTGACGTTACTACAAGTAACGAAAACGTTTATTGCGTGCTGCGCGGTGTGAAGATTGCAAGTGTAAGTGGTAAGAACTTCACATTTGAGGATGGCACAGCTGGTTACAATCAATTTAATGATGTGATCTTGCCAAGCGATCTTACTCAGGCCTATGACATCGAAGGTGTAATCTCTGTTCACAATGCTGCTCAGTTTGTTCCCACTCGCTTCCTCACAGAGGTTAGCATCCCCAAGGTAGCCGACATCGCTGAGTTGCTTGAGAAAGAATCAGGTGTTACTTACGAGATTCAGGGCGACATCACTGCTATTTATCAGAAGGGCTCAAGACTCTTTGTAAAGGATGCCGACACTTATATGCTGGTCTATGGATATATGGAAGGTGAGGAACACCAGTTCACTAACGGCGACATCATTCGTGGTGCTCAAGCCAGTTGGACAACCTATCAGGATGCTCCACAGCTCACTCCGGTTGTTTCTACCTTTGTTGTAGCCGAGCACGGAACTCCAGTTCAGCCCGAGACTATGGCAATCGAGGAACTCGGTACCGACATGATTCACATGTATGTTAAGATGAACAATGTGGATCTGGTTAACAACACCGAGGATGCTCGTTATGCAACCATTACCGACGAAACAGGCGACATTCAGCTCTTTAACCAATTTGGTATTGAAATGCCTGCCGATGGCAATTATAATGCAGTGATTGGCTTCGTGAGCGTTTACGAAGGCACTATCCAGGTTTACCCAGTGGTATTCATTGCTGAGGAAACTCCAGTACTTCCTGTTGGTGACCTGACTGGCGACAAGATTGTTGACGTTGAAGACGTTAATGCTGTAATCAACATCATCCTGAAGGTTAAGACTCAAGCA
>JAGCRW010000088.1 GCA_017964485.1 Muribaculaceae bacterium
ACACACCCCGCAAAGCATTACACTGCTGCAGCAAGCGCAACGACGGTTGAAGTTTGTGGAACTGTTCTTCCTGCAGATGAATATCCTCAAATATATCAAAGGTCGAAACGCACAAGTGCCTGGACATGTGTTCTCGCATGTGGGCGACTTTTTCAACAATTTCTACAAAAGTTATCTGAAGTTCCCACTAACTGGGGCGCAGAAACGGGTCATCAAGGAGATTCGCCACGACATGGGCAGTGGCAGACAAATGAACCGTCTGCTGCAAGGCGACGTGGGTAGCGGTAAGACGATTGTAGCGTTTATGACTATGTTGCTGGCGGCCGACAATGGCTATCAGGCATGTATCATGGCCCCTACCGAAATTCTTGCCACACAGCACTATGAAAGCATTGGCGATATGGCGCAGGCAGTAGGACTAAAAGCAGCTTTGCTTACTGGCTCCACCCGCAAGAAAGAGCGCGACAAGATTCACGAGCAACTGATGAGTGGCGAACTCAACATCCTCATCGGCACCCATGCCCTGATTGAGGACACCGTGCAATTCAAGAACCTGGGATTGGCGATTATCGACGAGCAACACCGCTTTGGCGTTGCGCAGCGTGCCAAGTTGTGGCGCAAAAACACTACCCCACCCCATGTGCTGGTAATGACGGCGACACCCATACCACGCACCCTCGCCATGACGGTTTATGGCGACCTTGACGTGAGCGTTATCGATGAACTGCCACCAGGACGCAAACCTGTGACAACTGTTCTTCGCTATGAGAACAATCACATGGCAGTGTATCACTTTATTGGTCAGGAGTTGACTAAAGGTCGTCAATGCTACATCGTCTATCCTCTTATTGAGGAAAACGAGAAGCTAGACCTGCGAGCGCTGGAGGAAGGCTACGAGATAATCTGTGAGAACTTCCCAAGCTACAATGTGGCTTATGTGCACGGCAAGATGAAACCAAGCGAGAAGGACTATCAGATGGGGCTTTTCGCCAGCGGCAAGGCGCATATTCTCGTCTCCACCACTGTGATTGAAGTGGGCGTAAACGTGCCAAACGCCAGCGTGATGGTGATAGAGAACGCCGAGCGATTTGGGCTATCACAGCTTCATCAGCTGCGCGGACGTGTTGGACGCGGTGCCGACCAGAGCTACTGCATCTTAATGTCGAAATATAACGTCACAAAAGAAACGCGCCACCGCCTAGAAGTGATGACGCAGACTAACGATGGCTTCGTGGTAGCCGAGGAGGATATGAAACTGCGAGGACCAGGCGACATGGAGGGCACCCAGCAGAGCGGCGTAGCGTTCAACCTGCGCATCGCCAACCTCGCCAGCGACGGTATGGTGCTACAAGCCGCCCGCGATGAGGCACAGTGCATCCTCGACGACGACTTCGAACTCTCCAGCGCCGACGGCCAGCTTCTCCAACGCCACATGCGCTTCCTATTCTCCCGCGAGACCAATTGGGGAATGATATCCTAATCTCAATTTTTAGCCTCTTTTTCTCCGTTTATTTTGTCAATTATCAAAGCAATGACGCCATCACCGGTGACATTGCAGGCTGTGCCGAAGCTGTCCATGGTGATGTAAAGGGCTATCATCAACGCTTGCTGCTGGGCGTCGAAACCTAGTATCGACTGCAACACTCCCAACGCTGCCATAATTGCGCCGCCCGGTACTCCAGGAGCAGCCACCATCATCACACCAAGCATAAGGATAAAGCCTGTGAACATGCCCAGATCAAACGGCATCCCTGTCATAAGCATCAACGCCACGGCACATGCCACAATCTTCAAGCAACTACCCGAAAGGTGGATAGTGGCGCACAATGGCACCACAAAACTGGCGATACCGTTGCTCACGCCGTTTTTGAGAGTCTGTTTTAGAGTAACTGGAATGGTCGCCGCGCTCGACGAGGTGCCAAGGGCGGTAAAATAGGCTGGCAGCATGTTCCACAGCAAACGGAACGGGTTGCGACGCGTGATAAGGCCAGCGATGCAATATTGCAGCACAAGCAAGAAGATGTGCAAGGCAAAAATCACGCCTATAATAGCAATAAACACGTTAAGCACATGCCAAGCCTGTCCTGTGTGGCTCATTTCCAAGAAGATGCCGAATATATAGACTGGCAACAGCGGGATAAGCGCCACCTCAATGGTCTTTGCGACTATCTCCTTAAACTCGTCAAAGCCATTTTTCAGCGTCTTAGAACCTAAAAACGCAATTCCAAGTCCCACAGTGAACGCGGTAACCAAAGCCGACATCACATCGACCAACGGCGGGATATTGATGGTAAAGAACGGCTCTAACGCCTTTATCTCGGCAATCTTTTCCACACCCTGACCATGGTTGATAAGCGACGGAAAGATGCTTGAACTAGTGAAATAAGACAAATAGCCAGAAAATACCGTGTCGCCGTAGGCTATCAACGTGGTGATGAGCAGCAGTTTGCCTGCACTCTTGCCAATATCGCTGATAGCTGGAGTAATAAGTCCGATAATGATGAGCGGGATAAGGAACTGCAAGAAATGACTAAAGATGCTGTTGAAAGTGACAAACACTCTCACAGCAGGCAAAGGAAGCACAAGTCCGAGACCTATACCCAATGCAATAGCGATTATAATACGTGCCAGCAACGGCAGTTTTTTAAGTTTATTCATTTTTAAGCTAACAAGGCAATAGTATTATAGTGAACAAGAAAACAAGAAACCGAGTTATCGACTCCCATCTAAACTAGCGCAAAGCGCTATTCCCTCAACATAGTGTTAATTAAGCTCTTGTTTAGTTTCTCAATATCGGTTGGTTTCTTGCGGCCGTTAAGATACTTGAGCATCTGCTGCAAAGTGGCTTTGTCGAAGAACACCAGCATGCCGCGGGTAACTGGGCGCATCGAGAGCACTGCCCAGCGGTCTTTCATGCCCTTGTAGGGGCTGCGTACCCACTTCAGAGTGAAATAATCATCACGGAAGTTGGAATAAAATGCATCTAGATCCTCATCAAAAGGACATTCAAGCTCCACGGCGAGGTCATTGCCTTGCGGTCTCACTTTCCACCATAGTGGTCCATGCAGCGAGCCATGACCTTTGTAACCATCAGGCCTATTACTCAGATGTTCATACTCTTCGCGTGAAATCTCTTTGCCGTCGGCATAGTAGTGCATCACACCATTCTCATCCATCTTCTTAGAAGGCTCAGGCATGTGCACACGTTTCATGCGCTCAGGGCAATATGCAACTTGCAGACTTAGGTCAGATATGGGCATACCGCCTTTCAATAAGGGGTAATGTATATCGTAATCAGCGCCAGGCAGTCGAGAGTGGCCCTCACCATATACTGCACCAAAAACCACAGTGTCGCTGGCGTTCTTTCCAGTGCCAACATACACGCCGTTAATCATGTCGCGCATGTCGGCTAAAGTCTCTTCATAATAGTCACTAGACATCTTCCTCAGCGCGACATCGAGAACATTATTTTTGGCATCGCGAAAAACCAACATGTGCCAACGCCCTGCCAATTCGTGCTTGACAGTGACGCCTTTCTGGTTTGTTACGGTAGGCTTGCCCTTCACGAGTTCCACCTCATAAAAATGGCTGCTGGAATACCTTTCATCCCAATCTTTGCTTTCTTCTAACATAAAACCTAGGTGATCCTCTGAATTATTGTCAACACCGATAATCACCACGTTGCAACCATAAGCGCCATTGCGCCAATTAATATCACAGTAAGAGCAGGATTCAGGATTAAACACATGATCACCTCCTTGCTTGAACTTAAGCTTAGCATCGGCCATAACAGCATCTATCTCAGCATCCTTATCTTTGTCACTGCGGCTTGTAGCATTAACTGCAAAGAAGGCACATAATGCTATCGCCAGTAAAAATAATTTTCTCATAAATATATAATTATTAGTTTATAGTTAATAGCTTAAAGTTTACACTTGTCAGTTTATGGTGAATAATGGACACCTCTAAACTCTCACCTTTTTAGTTAGATTGCAAAGATAATAAATAGTTTACTTATTTCGACAATCTAACGCAAAAAAACCGCCATTCCATTACGAAATGGCGGTTGTCAATTTACTTTTGTAGGGACGAAGCTGCCTCATCTACCGAGGAAAGAGGATACAAGAGAAATCCGTTCACGATCCCCATCCCCAATCCTCGTGCAAAAGGCACTTAGTTCCTGTCGTCGTAGCTCTGGTCGTTACGGTCGTCGCGGCGGCGATCATTGTTACGGTTGTCGCGACGGGGACCACGGTTGTCATTACGGCGGGGGCCATGGTTGTTGTCACGACGTGGGCCGTTGCCGTTGCGCTGGCCATTACCATTGCCACGTGGGCGGTTGCCACCGTTACCACCACGGCGCTCCTCATAACCCTCGGGCTTCTCTTGCAGAGCGCGCATCGAGAGACGGAACTTGCCTGTCTTCTTGTCAATCTCAATGAGCTTAACAGTCACCTCATCGCCCTCATGCAGACCGCTGGCCTCCATGTCGGCAAGGCGCTCCCAGCTAATCTCGCTGATGAGGAGCAAACCTTCCTTACCAGGCATGAACTCAACAAAAGCGCCAAACTCAAGGATGCTCTTGATTGGACCTGTGTAAACTGTTCCCTCTTCGGGCACAGCGATGATGGCCTTGATGCGCTCAACAGCAGCCTCGATGCTGTCTTTGTTGGCAGCTGAGATCTCAATCTCTCCCTTGCCGTCAATCTCATCAATAGTGATGACTGCGCCAGTCTCCTCTTGGATACCTTGGATAACCTCGCCACCCTTGCCAATGATAGCACCGATGAACTCTTTATCAACAGTCATTGCCACGATGCGTGGAACGTGTGGCTTGTAGTCCTCACGAGGCTCTGGGATGGTCTCGTTGATGATATTGAGAATGTGGAGGCGGCCGTCACGAGCCTGACGCAAAGCCTGCTCGAGAATCTCATAGGGAAGGCCGTCGCACTTGATATCCATCTGAGTGGCGGTGATACCGTTTACGGTACCTGTCACCTTGAAGTCCATATCACCGAGGTGGTCCTCATCACCGAGGATGTCGCTCAGCACGGCATGCTTAACGTTGCCCTCGTCACTGATGAGACCCATAGCGATACCTGCCACGGGACGTTTCATCTTAACACCAGCGTCAAGCAGTGCCAAGGTGCCACCGCACACTGTTGCCATCGACGAAGAACCATTGCTCTCGAGGATGTCGCTCACGATGCGGCAAGTGTAAGGGAAATCATCAGGGAACATGCGCTTGAGGGCACGGTGTGCCAAGTTGCCATGACCTATCTCGCGGCGGCTCACGCCACGTGGTGCGCGGGCCTCACCGGTAGAGAATGCGGGGAAGTTGTAGTGGAGCAAGAAACGCTCGTTGCGGCGTGTGAGAACGTCGTCGATGAGCTTCTCGTCGAGCTTGGTGCCCAGAGTCACTGTTGCCAGCGACTGAGTCTCGCCACGGGTAAATACAGCGCTTCCGTGAGGTCCAGGAACGTAGTCGGTCTCGCACAA
>JAGCRW010000089.1 GCA_017964485.1 Muribaculaceae bacterium
GGGACATCCTCGAGAACGTGATGAAGGGTCATCCAGTGCTTCTCAACCGTGCCCCGACACTGCACCGCCTCGGTATCCAGGCCTTCCAGCCTAAGCTCATTGAGGGTAAGGCAATTCAGCTGCACCCACTGGCATGTACCCCATTTAATGCCGACTTCGATGGCGACCAGATGGCAGTTCACTTGCCACTGGGCAATGAGGCTATCGTAGAGGCTCAGATGCTTATGCTCATGCCTCACAACATCCTCAACCCTGCCAATGGTGAGCCTATCACCGTTCCTTCGCAGGATATGGTGCTTGGTCTGTACTACATCACCAAGCTGCGCGAGGGTGCCAAGGGCGAGGGCCTCACATTCTACGGCCCTGAGGAGGCGACTATCGCCTTCAACGAGGGTAAGCTTGCGATGAATGCCATCATCTCGGTTATGATCGACGACGTTGATGCCGACGGCAACCCCATCCGTCACATTGTGAAGGATACTTCGGTGGGCCGCATCATCTTCAACAACTGCGTGCCAAGCGAGCTTGGTTATGTCAATGAGGTGATTTCGAAGAAGTCGCTCAAGAAGATTATCACAAAGGTTATCCGCAACTGTGGTGTGCCTCGCAGTGCCAAGTTCCTTGATGACATCAAGAATCTGGGTTACTACATGGCATTCAAGGGCGGTCTGTCGTTCAACCTCGACGACGTGCTCGTTCCACCCGAAAAGCAGAAGCTTATCGAGGAGGGCGATGCTCAGGTTGAGGAGGTAATGAACAACTACAACATGGGTTTCATTACCAACAACGAGCGCTATAACCAAATTATTGATATCTGGACACACGTCAACAGCCGCTTGACCGACACCCTGATGAAGCAGATTTCGGCCGACAAGCAGGGCTTCAACTCAGTATATATGATGCTTGACTCTGGAGCCCGTGGTTCGCGCGACCAGATTCGTCAGCTCTCAGGTATGCGTGGTCTGATGGCGAAGCCACAGAAGAGTGGTGTTGAAGGTGGTCACCAGATTATCGAGAACCCAATTCTTGCGAACTTCAAGGAAGGTCTGTCGGTGCTCGAGTACTTTATCTCTACTCACGGTGCCCGTAAGGGTCTTGCCGATACCGCTTTGAAGACTGCCGACGCAGGTTACCTCACCCGTCGTCTCGTTGACGTGGCCCACGACGTGATTATCACCGAGGAGGACTGCGGCACATTGCGCGGACTCGTTTGCCGCGAGGTGAAGAACAACGACGACGTGGTAGCCACTTTGGGCGAGCGCATCGTTGGCCGCGTGTCGGTACACGATGTAGTTGACCCAACTACTGGCGAGGTAATCGTTGAGAGTGGTGAGGAAATCAGCGACGCTGCCGCCGACCGCATCAACAACTCTCCAATCGAGAGTGTGGAGATTCGTTCGGTCCTCACTTGCGAGTCGAAGCACGGCGTTTGCGCCAAGTGCTATGGCCGTAACCTGGCTAACCACCGCCTGGTTCAGAAGGGCGAGGCTGTGGGCGTGATTGCCGCTCAGTCAATTGGCGAGCCTGGTACTCAGCTTACTCTGCGTACCTTCCACGTCGGTGGTGTGGCAAGCAACATTGCTGCTGTTAGCAACATGACATCTAAGTATGACGGTCGTCTTGAGATTGACGAGTTGCGTACTGTTGCCGACAAGGACGGTCACGATATCGTTATCGGTCGTATGGCCGAGATGCGCATCGTTGATCCTAACACCAACATGATGCTCACCAGCGCCAGCATCGTCTATGGCTCGAAGCTCTTCTTCAAGCCTGGCGACATGCTCAAGAAGGGTGATGTAATCTGCGAGTGGGACCCATTCAACGCCGTTATCGTGAGCGAGGTGGGTGGACGCTTGAGATACAAGAACCTCATCGAGGGCGTGACCTATCGCAACGAGGTTGACGAGACCTCTAACAAGAGTGAGATGATCGTGATTGAGTCTAAAGACCACACTCGCATCCCCGAGGCACAGCTTATTGCTGCCGAGGACTTTGATAATCCCGATGCAATGCCTATTAAGACCTACTCATTGCCAGTAGGCGCTCACCTGATGAAGGTGGAGGGCGAGGAGATTACTCCTGGTGAGGTATTTGTGAAGATTCCACGCGCTTCGAGCGGTGGTGCCGGTGATATCACTGGTGGTCTTCCACGCGTTACCGAGCTCTTCGAGGCCCGCAACCCATCTAACCCCGCTATCGTTAGCGAGATCGACGGTGTTGTTACCTTCGGAAAGATCAAGCGTGGTAACCGCGAGATTATCGTCACCAGCAAGAATGGCGAGGAGAAGAAGTATCTCGTGCCAATGTCGAAGCAGATTCTCGTGCTTGAGAACGACTCGGTGCGTGCCGGTACGCCACTCTCTGACGGTGCCGTCACTCCTGCCGACATCCTGCGCATCAAGGGCCCAACAGCCGTTCAGGACTACATCGTTAACGAGGTTCAGGACGTGTATCGCCTGCAAGGTGTGAAGATCAACGACAAGCACTTCGAGGTAATTGTGCGCCAGATGATGCGCAAGGTAAACATCATCGATCCAGGCGACACCAACTTCCTCGAGCAGCAGGTTGTTGACAAGCGCGACTTCATGGACGAGAACGACCGCATCTGGGGCAAGAAGATTGTCATCGACTGTGGTGACTCGCTCGACGTGGACAAGGGTCAGATGATCACGCCTCGCAAGCTGCGCGACATCAACTCGATGCTCAAGCGCAAGGCCTTGCGTGAGGTTAAGGTGCGCGACGCTGTGCCTGCTACCAGTGAGCAGATTCTGCAAGGTATCACCCGTGCAGCATTGCAGACCAAGAGCTTCATCTCGGCTGCTTCGTTCCAGGAGACAACCAAGGTACTCAACGAGGCTGCTATCAGCGGCAAGGTCGACTACCTCGAGGGCATGAAGGAGAACGTGATTTGCGGTCACCTCATCCCCGCTGGTACTGGACTGCGTGAGTATCAAACTCTCGTCGTGGGAAGCAAGGAAGACTTCGACCGCGCCGCCGTCATCAAAGACGTCGAGGTGGTGGAGCAAATTCAGTAATCGCTATTTTAGATATTAGATTATCTAAATTGCTCACAAATCTTAGAGACCTTAGGGCTACCATAGTGCAGCTCTAAGGTTTTTTCTTATAAATAATTGTATTATAGAAAAAAATCTCTATTTTTGCGAGCTCAAATATGATTGAACTATGAAAAAGACATTGATAATTGCTTTTATGTTGCTTGCACCATTGGCTGCTTATTGCGCAAATGGTGGCATGAAAGCATACGCTGTGCTCAACGACAGCATATTGACATTCTATTACGACAACAAGCAAGGTGAGCGCAAAGGCACGGTTTATGAGATAAAGGAGAGATATTTGGGAACCAATAATTATAAAGATGTGCCTGACTGGGAGGATAAAATGACCAAAGTTGTCTTTGACAAGACTTTCGCTGGCTATCAGCCAACAAGTACCGCTTGGTGGTTTGTGTGGAGCAATAACCTTAAAGATATTGAGAATATGCATTACCTCAATACGTCAATGGTAACAGAGATGAACAATATGTTCATGAGTTGCAAGTCACTTACAAGCCTTGACATGAGCAGTTTCGATACCAGTAATGTGACCGACATGAACAGAATGTTTTTGGGATGTGAGTCGCTTAAGAGTCTTTACATAAGCAGTTTCAACACATCTAAAGTGGTGGACATGAGTAATATATTCTTTGGCTGCAGTTCACTGACGAATTTGAGCCTGAAAGGGTTCAACACAAGTAATGTTACGGACATGAGTTGTATGTTCTGGGGATGTGAGTCTTTAGAGAGCCTTGAATTGAGCTGTTTTGACACATCGAAGGTGGAGGATATGTGTGAGATGTTTGCTTATTGCTGCTCACTGAAAGACCTTAGATTGAAAAACTTCAACACGTCTAATGTGGTAGATATGAGTTTCATGTTCTGCTGTTGCGAATCGTTGATGAGTCTTGATTTGAGCTGTTTCGACACATCCAAAGTAGTGGATATGTGGTATATGTTCGATGGTTGCAGCTCTCTTACTACTATTTATGCTAACGATTGGAATCATATAAGCAGTTCTGATTCTTTTTCTATGTTTAAGGATTGTCCAAACCTTTGTGGTGGTAAAGGGACAAAGCTAGGTGTTTATAACTGCCCTATCGATGGTACAGCTGCGCACATAGATGGCGGCAAGGAAAATCCTGGTCTTTTTACAGAGAAGTGATATTCTCATTTAAAAGTTGCGGATTAATCTGATTTCTCTGATTTCTCTGATTTTTCTGTAAGTATGTTATATCAAACAACTTAAACAACATAACCATAACATACACAATTTTTTATTTTTTTGTTTTGGTTGTTTTTTGTTTGTGATTGTTGTTTTATATAACGGAGATGAGAAATCAAAAAAACTAATAACTATTACCTAAAAACTAAAATCTTTTTCGTACCTTTGCATCGCATTTTGGTGCTGTGTGGGCCGTCGTGTGCCCTACAGTTAAAAGGGAATCGGGTGAGAATCCCGAGCAGACCACGCTGCTGTGTTTCCCAGCCAAGTTGCAGCACACACACTGCTTATCGTCACTGTCAACAATGATGGGAAGGCGGTGCTGCAATGGGATAAGTCAGAAAACCTGCCACGATGCTTGATATTTAACTAACTAACGGGGTTAAAAGAGTTATGTTAAAGAGAATCGCCGTGACATTACTGGCTATTGCTTTCTGGTTCTTGGGCCTGCAGGCTCAGGATGCTAACTCTGTGCCCCTAGTCGATGATATCGACACGGTGCAATACCTGCGCGATGTGGTAGTCTATGGCGCCAAGCCCTATGGTAACATCATCCCCTCGCAGATGCTCAAGGGCAAGCAATTGGAGCGATTGAACAGCCACTCGGTTGCCGATGCCATTCGCTACTTTGCCGGAGTGCAGCTCAAGGACTATGGTGGTGTGGGTGGCATCAAGACTGTTGATATGCGCTCGATGGGCACCAACCACATGGGAGTTTTCTATGATGGTATCCAGTTGGGCAATGCCCAGAACGGACAGATTGACCTGGGCCGCTTCTCGCTCGACAACGTGGAAGAGATTTCGCTTTACAACGGACAGAAGAGCGAGATTTTCCAACCTGCCCGCGATTATGGCTCAGCAGGAAGTATATATTTGCGCACTAAGAGGCCCAAGTTTACCGGCGACAAGCGCGACAACCTTAATGTGACCATGCGCACAGGCTCTTTTGGCCTTGCCAACCCCAGCATCAGGTGGGAGCACAAATTCAGCCGCTCGCTCACCATGTCGCTCAATGCCGAATATACTTATGCCACTGGTCAGTACCATTTTCGCTACCGCAAGGTGTTCAGCGATGGTGTTGTGGCATGGGATACAACCGCTGTGCGCAAGAATGGCGATGTGCAGGCATTTCGTGCCGAAGGCGCGATATTTGGCACAATCGAGGATGGAAAATGGAATGCCAAAGCCTATTACTACGATAGCGAGCGCGGCATTCCTGGAGCCATAGTGAACAATGTATGGAAAAATGCGCAGCGCCAGTGGGATCGCAATTTCTTTGCTCAGGGTAGCTGGCAAAAGCAGCTGTGTGAGCGTTATGAGATGATGCTCAACGCAAAATATGCCCGTGATTACATGCGATATCTTAATCCCGACACAACGCTGATGTATCTTGACAACAAGTTTTGGCAAGACGAAATCTATTTCTCCAGTGCCAACAAATATACCATCATGACCGATTGGGACGCCAACCTGAGCGTAGATTATAAGTGGAACTATCTCAATTCCAATCTTGTAAACTTTTCCTGTCCCACTCGTCACACGTTGCTTGCAGCACTATCAACCGCTCGCACATGGAGAGGTTTCAAGATTCAGGCAAGCGTGCTTTACACTCACGTCAATGACCGCTACACATCGCGTTCGGGCAGCACGGTTATTGAGAAGCACAACAAGCATCTCAACAAGCTTACTCCAGCGGTGTTCATGAGTTATCAGCCATGGCAGGAGCACGACTTGAACTTCAGGGCTTTCTTCAAACGCATATTCCGCATGCCTACATTCAATGACCTGTATTATACCGATATCGGCAATGCAGGTTTGCGTCCAGAGTATGCCACCCAATGGAATGTGGGAGCACTTTACCAGCGCTATATGGACAGCGGATGGTTCAGAGGGGTGAAATTGAGCGCTGATGCTTATTATAATATTGTCAATGACAAGATTATAGCTGTCCCTAAAGGAACTGGCCAATATCGCTGGATGATGATGAACATTGGCAAGGTTAAGATTCGTGGCATCGACTTCACAGCACGCTTGGCATTCAGGCTTCCTTGTGACATTGTGCTTGAAGGAGGACTCAATTACACTTATCAAAAAGCGCAGGACTATAGCAATCCTGCCGACACACTTGATGGCGGCTGTTACAAGGGCCAAATCTCCTACATCCCCTGGCATAGCGGTAGTGCAACTGTTCATGCGGCATGGAAGAATCTTGACTTTAATTATAGTTGCATCTACGTTGGGGAGCGCTATCACAATAGTGCCAACATTCTCGCCAACCATGAGCAGCCATGGTACACTCATGACTTGAGCGCCAGTTACCTTTTCCAGTTAAATAAGATCTCTCTCAAGGTGACAGCCGAGGTCAACAACGTGTTTAATCAGCAATATGACGTCATCCAGAACTATCCAATGCCAGGCCGCAACTATCGATTGATTTTAAAGTTTGATATATGATAATAAAACCCAACATATTAATATTCAAGTTGTTGCTTTTTGCAGTTATGATAACAGCTGTCTCTTGCCGTGAAGAGGTTGTCATCTTCGTTCCCGAGGAGGTTGAGATTACTGCGCCGCAATTCACATCGGTGCAAGCATTCTACCTTCTGAATGAGGGTAACATGGGTAGCAACAAAGCCACGCTCGATTACTACAACTTCAGGACAGGGCGCTACACACGCAACATCTTTGGCTTTGCCAATCCCAATGTTCCCAAGGAGATGGGTGATGTGGGCAACGACCTGGGCATTTACGGCAGCAAACTATATGCAGTCATCAACTGTTCCAACAAGATTGATGTTATGGACAAGATGAGCGTGAAGAAGATAGGGCAAATCGATATCCCTAACTGCCGATTCATCAAGTTCTATGGCGGCTATGCTTACGTGACCAGTTATGCTGGTCCTGTAGAGATTACCACCGATTACAAGCAGCGAGGTTATGTCGCTAAAGTTGACACAACCACTCTGCAAGTGGTTGATACATGCCTTGTGGGATTCCAGCCCGATGAATTAGATATCATTAACGGAAAAATCTATGTGGCGAACTCAGGAGGTTATATGGTGCCAAACTACGAGAACACAGTTTCGGTTATTGATATAGACACATTCACCGAAGAAAAGAGGATAGAGGTGGACATCAACCTGCAGTGTTGCCGTGCCGATCATCATGGCAACTTGTGGATCTCGTCGCGAGGCGACTACTATGATAACCAAAGTCGTCTGTTTGTATACGACACGCGCCACCAACGACTTGTCAAGACGTTCAACACCAACGTGAGCAGCATGTGGCTCGATGGAGACTCGCTCTATGTGATTGGTGTTCAGTTCAGTTACGTGACGATGAAGAATGAGGTGTCGTATGCACTTATCAACACGTCAACTCTTGAGCAAGTTTCCGATAACTTTATAACCGACGGTACTGAGCAGGAGATTGCGATGCCCTATAGTGTAGCTGTCAATCCTATTACAAAGGAGATTTATGTCACCGACGCCAAAGACTATGTTTCACCTGGTCGACTTTACTGTTTCAGTCCCGATGGTGTGAAACAGTGGGACGTGCGCACAGGCGACATACCGGCGCATTTCGTGTTTGTGGGCGACAATATAAATGAGAAATAATATAAAAGCATTATATATATGAAACGATTATTAGTTCTTTCAATAGCAATAATTGCATTGCTGGCTCAGGCGCAAAATAAGCCTTACATCACAAAGGTTTATGATTTCATGCCAGCTCCAGGGCAGTTTGTGAACAACACCCCACTATATGAAGCAGGAGAACCTCTTGATAGTATAATGGCTCGTGCTTCTCGTGCGATTTGTGGTTATACCACAATTACCACCGATGAGATTGAGATGCCTGATGGCAGCATAATAACAGTAAACGATACTACCATTACCGCAAAGCCAGGAATGATTAGTCTGGGCTCCTTTGGCGGATATGTGGTGTTTGGTTTTGACCATCCGGTAGTTAATGTTGAAGGCGAGTACGACCTGCAGATTTTTGGCAATGGTTTTCAGGCCAACAACACGACGACATCGGGTGGTAGCAGTGAGCCAGGCATAGTGATGGTGAGCCGCGACGTAAACGGCAACGGAGTGCCTGATGATCCGTGGTATGAACTTGCAGGTAGCGAGTATAACAATCCTAAAACCCAAAAGCATTTCACAATCACCTATTACAAGCCCGACGACAGTCAGTTTGGTCCTCTTGGTAATGGGCAGTTTTACGACCAATACATCCGCTGGACTTGCAACAGTGTCGACAGTTTGCAGGAAGGTTACATACGCAAAAACAGTTTCCACAACCAAAGTTACTGGCCACAATGGGTAGAGGGTGAAACCCTCACTTTTGAGGGCACCAAATTGCCATGCAATGCAGTTGACCAAAGCGGTGTAGGAAACTACTGGGTACAGAGTTTCTACGACTGGGGCTACGTGGATAACCGCAGCGACGAACACTATGGCTATGGTACTAATGCTTCAAACATTGCTCCCGAGAACCTGAACAAAGGATTCAAGATTGATTGGGCGGTCGATGATGACGGCAATCCTAAAGTCTTGAAGAAGATTGACTTTGTGAAGGTGTATTGTGCCATGCTACAAGACTGTGGCTGGATAGGAGAGGAGTCGACCGAGGTGTGTGGTGCCGTTGACCTGCATCCCGATGCCGTGCCCATGCCCGAGCCAGGTGATGTTGACGGCGATGGCAACGTTACAGCAGCCGATATCACCTCCCTCTACAACTACTTGCTCAATGGTGATGAAACCTACCTGAGCACCAGCGACGTAGATGGCGACGGTGTGATTACCAGTGCTGACATTACATTCATATATAATATCCTATTAGGAAACAATTAATTCATAGTATTAACTTTTTTAATTAAACGTTTTATGAAGAAATTTTTTACACTTTTTGCAGCAGTCGCTCTGACTGCTTCGGCAGCAATGGCCGGTGTTATTACGCTTGATTTAAGCAAGCCAATGAACCCCACTTCGTTGGAGTACAACGAGTATGGCATCTGGACTGGATGCTACAACGATGTTGACTACACTTGGTTGGAGTTTGGCGATGAGAACGGAGTATTTGGACTCTCACACCTTATCGATGGCGAAGGCGCAGCATGGGGTGGCTATTACTGGGACGGTTTCTGCCCAGCTATTGGTGGCGACCAAACCGACTATAACGGCGCTTACACTACTACCTACGGCGGTTGCATGGCAGGTGGTGGCTGCGTTATCAACGAGGACGGAACAGTGACTGCCGATCCAGCTCAGCCCTATCTCGTGGCTTATTATAGCTCATGGGCAATGGAAGGTCCCAGCAATCAGGTAATGTTTATTGACAAGGACGGCAACACCACATTCACTCCAGTAGGTGTTTATGTTTGCAACCACCCATATCCTTATTATGGATGCGTTCATGGCGACGGCTTTGCCCGCGCTTTTGAGGAAGGCGACTACTTTGAGCTTACTGCTGTTGGTGTAGATGCTGAAGGCAACGAGAAGAGCGTAAGCATCAACTTGGTAGAGTTCACCAATGGCGAGCTTATCGCCCTTAACGACTGGACATTCTTCGACCTGTCGAGCCTTGGTGAGGTAGAGAGTGTTTACTTCACTTTGAATTCTACTGACGTTGGCGACTACGGCATGAACACCGCCGCCTACTTCTGCATGGACAAGTTTATGGTTGAGGATGGCGAAACCGATGAAGGCTTCTATCTGGTAGGTTCATTCAACGATTGGAACCAGACCGACGAGGGTGGCCGCATCAAGTTCGTTGATGACAAGGCTGAAGTTGAGCTTGAGGCTGGCGCTGAGTTCAAGGTTATCACTCCTGCCGAGGATGGTAGCTGGATTTGGTTAGGTGGTCAAGACAACAATGGTGTTGGCTACTTCTTGATTAACAGTGACCTCTTGGGTGTAGGTATTCAACTCGTTGACGGTGCAAACTTCAAGGTTGAGGAAGCAGGCACTTACGAATTACAGCTCGATTGGCTCAGAGATGTTAATCTGCCCGATTACTTAAGAGTTACCAAGAAGACTCCTGAGGCAATCAGCACTATTGGCGTTGACACTAAGGCCGACAACTCTTACTACAACTTGCAGGGTGTTAAGTTCAACAGCATGCCAACTACTCCTGGCATCTACATCCACAATGGCAAGAAAATCGTTATTAGGTAAGATTATGACTGAGCTTTTACAATCGTGAGTGATTTGTAACGAAGTATATAAGCCTAATTTATCGCAAAAAAACCACCAGCACTTTATAGGCTGGTGGTTTTTTATTATTAATCTAGCTATAATCATAAAAAAATAGAATCTATGTTGGTGTTATGCTGTGAAATAGCATTTTTTTTGTATATTTGCACCACGATGACGGGCACTATGGCATTTTTTGAAATACTAAAAAACACGCGATATGAAATTTGAGATTTTCACTCCCACAGTAATCCATGAGTTAGGACAGAGAAAGAACCAGGAAGACTCGGTGTTTCCCGCAAAAGGAGCGTCAGCCGAAACCGACCGGCTGTTTCTGGTGTGCGATGGCATGGGAGGTCACTCAAAAGGCGAAGTGGCGAGTGCCAATGTGATTGACGCAATGGCGTCGTGGATAAAGCAACGCACTTTGCCTAACGGTGTCGTTACCGATGGCATCATAGAGGGCGCTATGCAAAGTGCGTATCAGCGTCTCGACTCACTCGATGATGGCGCCGAGAACAAGATGGGCACCACCCTCACTCTGGTGAGCCTGCACAGTGGTGGCGTGTCGATGGCTCATGTGGGCGACAGCCGCATCTATCACATTCGTCCCTCAAAGCGTGAAATCTTATATAAAAGTATTGACCATTCCCTTGTATATGAACTTTACCGTGCGGGTGCTATCAGCTATGATGAGATGGCTACTTCCCCTCAGCGCAATGTGATAACCCGTGCCGTTATGCCTGGCGAGGAAAATAGGTGTAAAGTGGATATTGCCCACACTACCAATGTGCAGGCTGGCGACTACTTCTACTTGTGCAGCGACGGCATGCTTGAGCAGATGACCGACGACCAACTGCTTGATGTGTTTTGCTCCGATGGCAGTGACGAGATGAAAGCTGCCACCCTCGTGTCGATGACCGAAGGCAACAAGGATAACCACACCGCTCTGCTTATAAAGATTAAAGATGTGATTGCTGAGCCTGGCGACGACAATCTGCCTAATGATGAACACATATCGAGCTATAACGAGAAAACTGTTCCCATTGTCGTTGAGCCTGTAGAGCCTAGCCCAGTCCCCCCAGCTGCAGCTCCCACTGGCAACAACACTGCTGCCCCAAGCACCCAGAGTAGTTGTGACAAGAAGGGTATAAACAAGTTGTTGCTGCTGTTGATGATTCTCTTGTTTACGCTTATCGTAGGATGTGTTGTTTACTTCTTGCTTGATTAAGAGTAATCTAATCATACCGAGGCGCAGATTTCAGGATCTGCGCCTTGTTTTTTCTGGTTTTTCTGTGGTCAAAATAACATTTTTTATGAATAATGGGCAAGTGGCTATGGTGGAAAATCAGTATCTTTGTTGTTTGAAAAAATCACCATTATGAAAAACTTAAAACCGATATTTATTCTGCTCATTGTCATGCTTGTAGCGCCTGTTTGGAACATTGGCGAGGCACAGGTTAAAGGCAAGGAGAGTAAGTTCCCGAGACCACGCATAGGCGCCCCTGTGATTGTTGGCGCTGAGCGCGTAGGTGAGTATCTGCCCCTGTTAAAGGACAAACGCATCGCGCTGTTGAGCAACCAGACTGGCGTAGTGGGGCTCAATCACGACAAGCACACCCTTGACCTGATGCTTGAGATGGGGTTGAACGTGACCACCATCTTCTCGCCAGAGCACGGCTTTCGTGGCAAGGCCGATGCCGGTGAGCATGTTAGTAGCAGCGTCGATGAGAAGACAGGCATCCCCATCGCCTCGCTCTACGAAGGCAAGAGCCGCATGCCGAGCAAGGAGACGATGGACCGCTTTGATGTCATTGTTACCGATATCCAAGACGTGGGATTGCGCTTCTACACTTATTATATCACTATGGTCAACATGATGGATGCTGCCGCGGTGTATGACAAGGAGTTCGTGGTTTTCGACCGCCCGAATCCTAACGGCATGACGGTTGACGGACCTATTCTCGACATGAACCTTAAGAGCGGGGTAGGGTGGTTACCTATCACCACCGTGCATGGCATGACGATGGGCGAGATTGCGCTGATGACCAATGGCGAAGGCTGGCTCAAAGACGGCAAGAAGGTGAATCTTACCGTCATCCCATGCAAGAACTACACGCACCAGACACGCTACGAGTTGCCCATCGCTCCATCGCCCAACCTACCTAATATGCTCTCCATCTATCTGTATCCTTCGACTTGCTACTTCGAGGGCACTCCAGTGAGCTTGGGCCGCGGCACCGACTGGCCATTCCAGCTCTATGGTCACCCCGACATGAAGGGTTATGACTTCTCGTTCACCCCCACTAGCCGTCCAGGCGCCAAGACTCCTCCGCAGATGGACAAACTATGCTATGGTGTTGACCTACATAACCTCAATGCCGAGGATGTGATAGCGCAGGGCATGAACCTCGAGTATGTGATTGACGCTTATAACAACTTGAAAATCGGCGACAAGTTCTTCACACCATTCTTTGACAAGTTGGCAGGCCGGACCTACATCCGTGAGATGATTCAGCAAGGCAAGACTGCTGCCGAGATTCGCGCTATGTGGCAGGATGATGTGAAACGCTTCAAAGAGCAGCGCCGTCCTTATCTGCTTTATCCCGAGAACAATAAAACATCAAAGATATGCAACGATTAGTAAACACATTCACAGTAATTCTGCTCATTACGGCAGGAGTTGTGGCAGCAAGTGCCAATGATAAAATAAAAACGAAGTATAGGCCCACCTTACAAGATATGGAGGTGCTTTCAGAGAAACTCATTGAGCTTGAGAGTAAAGAACTCTCCACAATCGATGACCTCAGAGATTATATGAAACAGGTAGAGGACTTCGCATTGGATTATTATCGTGGTGACATGTTTTCGATGGGAAGAAATGCAGTGGCCTTCAAGGCTCTTGGCGAGGTGGAAAAATATGCCGATGATGTCAAAGCCTCAGGTTCCACACGCGACATGATGGACTGTGGCTTCCTGCACACTTCCATACATCACTACAACACCATACTTAACATCGAGCAGTTGGGGATAAAATTCAAACAGAATAGAGTTGTGACAGATGAAACTGAAGCTTGGCTAAAGTTGGAAAACACACTCAATAAGTATTATGCTTACTCATCCTATATTTTCAATCAAGGAGGCTCAATGGCAAATCTCGTTGCATCGGGTAGCGCTTGGAGCCTTGCCGAGGCACGTTACCAAGACACTTATCAGTTGCTAAAGGCACGATTTTCGGGATTTGCTATCGGTGCCCGCAATGCCACTTCTGAAGATATAATCCGTAAAGAAGCTAACAATGTGGTGGCGTCGTTAACTGCATCGGCTAATGACTTGCTGGATTGTGATGATAGCTTTAAAGAGAGTCCATTTTACAAAGAAGTGTCTAAAGGTCTCTCTGAGGCTTGTGAAAATCTCAAAACCGACATGGATGCCTGGATAAGTGCCAGACTAAGTATGGTGATATGCTTAGAAGAGCAAGAAATCGGCACAGGAGAAACACTTAAATTGCTTGATAATATAAAGAAAATAGGAGAGCAAGAGCAGTAGGAAATACTCTTCTCTCTCCCTTGAAATCACTTAAAACTTGACACTTAACACTTAGATATGACAACCCCTTGGATTATTATTGCCACGATAGTTGGCTATTTCATTCTTTTGTTTCTAATCTCATGGTTTGCGACTCGCAAGAGCGACAGTAAAGACGCTCTCACAGGCGGCAACAAGGCGCCGTGGTTCATTGTCGCCATAGCCATGATAGGCGCGCCAATCTCGGGCGTGACATTCATCTCGGTGCCTGGCATGGTGCTCGCCAAAGGCTACAGCTATCTGCAGATGGTGCTCGGATTTCTCGTGGGCTACTTTGTGATTGCCTATGTGCTCATACCGCTTTTCTACAAGCGCCACTTAGTGTCGATCTACGGCTACCTTGAGGACCGCTTTGGAGGAAACACCCACAAAACTGGCGCTTGGTTCTTCTTCATCAGCAAGATGCTTGGCGCGGCAGTGCGATTCTATGTGGTGTGCGTCACCCTGCAGCTGTTGGTGTTTGACTCGCTGGGCATACCATTTGTCCTGAACGTTATCGTCACCACAGCCCTTATCTTCCTCTACACCCTGCAAGGCGGTGTGAAGACTGTGATATGGACCGACACACTCAAGAGTTTCTGCCTCGTAGCCAGCGTGGTGCTTTGCTTCTACTTCATAGCCAAAGGTCTTGGTTACGATTTCGGCGAGATGTGCAAAGCGGTGGCAGCCGATGACAGTTCGCGCATTTTCTTCTTTGATAATCCTAAGGAGGGAACCTATTTCTGGAAACAATTTATTGCGGGTATTTTTATGGCAATCGCCATGACTGGCCTTGATCAGGACATGATGCAGCGCACGCTCGCAAGTCCCAACGCCAAGGAGTCGCAGAAGGGCATGATAGTGAGCGGTGTGACGCAAATCTTTGTTATTGGACTGTTTCTTATCTTGGGTACTCTACTCTCGATGTATGCCAAGTCAAAAGGCATGCTTCCTGCCGACTTGAGCAGCTATAAGAGCGATGAACTCTTTGGCTCTGTGATCTGGAGCGATGGCATACCAGTGATAGCTGGCATTCTCTTTGTTATTGGCCTTGTTGCCGCTGCCTACTCGGCTGCCGGTTCGGCACTCACTTCGTTGACCACATCATTTACCGTCGATATCCTTGGTGCCGACAAGAAACAAGATGAGAAAAAGTTGTCCACTACCCGCAAACTAGTACATGTGGCAATGGCAGTGGGCATGGGCATTGTGATTATCGTGTTCTATGCCATCAGCAACAGCGACGCCATTAGTGCCGTTTATTCTATTGCCAGCTACACCTATGGTCCTATTTTGGGCCTCTTTGCCTATGGCATGATGTGCAAGACGGGTGTTCGCGACAAGATGGTGCCCATTGTGTGCATTTTGGCGCCAATCTTAAGTTGGATAATCCAATGGTGGCTCAAAGAGCAGTTTGACTATACCATTGGTTTCGAGCTGCTGTTGCTAAATGCGGCATTAACCATGCTGGGTTTGTTTATTTTCAAGAAAAACAAATAATGGCTAAGAATCTCATTGCCAAATATATCTGGATAGTCGACACCATTGAGCGGCGTGGCTCTATTTCGCGTGATTTGCTCAATGAGCTGTGGATGCAGAGCGAGTTCAGCGACGGCAACCCCTTGCCGCGCCGCTCGTTTTACAACTACCGCGCTGGCATTGCCGACACGCTGGGCATTGACATAGAGTTCAACAAATCAACCTACGAATACTATATAGCTCACGACGGCACCGAGAATGCCAGCAAGCGCCAGCAGTGGCTGCTCGACTCGATGTCGATTAGCAGCATGGTAAGTAGCTCGGCCGACCTGTCGTCGCGCATCTTGCTCGAATATGTTCCGTCGGCGCGTGAGTTCCTGCCTACGATTATCGACGCCATGCGTCACAACTTGCGCATTAAGTTCAATTACAAGAGTTACAAACGTGTCAACCCACGTTATGGCATTCGCTTTGATCCTTATTTCGTCAAGATTTTCAACCAGCTGTGGTATGTGATTGGCTTTAACATCGCTGACAAGAAAATCAAGACCTACTCACTCGACCGTATGTCGGATGTTGTGATTACCGACGTCACGTTTAAGATGCCTGAAGACTTCGTTCCCGATGAGTTTTTTGCCGACTGTTATGGCATCACCACCGATGAAGATGAGCCTAAACGCATAGCAATCAAGGCGGAACCTACCCAGGCCAAGTACCTCAGGGCGTTGCCTCTGCATCCCTCACAACAAGAGGAATTACACGATGATTTCTCGATTTTTCGCTATAAGATGCGCAACACTTACGATATGCGTGAGCGTTTGCTCTCGCACGGAAGCAGCATCGAGGTGCTTGAACCGCCAGAACTGAAGGCGCAAATCGTTGACGAGATGAAAAAGGCGCTCGAGAACTACGAAAAAAGCAGCCAAAACAATAAAAAGAGTCAATGATTAAGATAAATTCACATTAGTGGGTAATATTTTTGCACATATATCATATTAACTTTGCAACATCAAAACAAAACATCATTATGAAAATAGGAGACAAAATACCCGAGATTCTGGGCACCGATGCTCAAGGAAACGTGATTAAGTCCAGCGACTTTGCCGGCAAGAAACTGGTGATATATTTCTATCCCAAAGACAACACCCCTGGCTGCACTGCCGAGGCGTGCAGTCTAAGCGAAGGTTATGGCAAACTGCTCAAGGCAGGTTTTGCCATTGTGGGAGTGAGCAAAGACAGCGCGGCTTCGCATGAGAAATTTGCCGCCAAATATAATCTCCCCTTCCCGCTCATCGCCGACGTGGACCTGACACTGAATCAGGTCTTCGGCGTGTGGCAGCAGAAGAAGATGGCAGGCCGCACCTATATGGGCACCGTGCGCACTACCTTCATCGCCGATGAGCAAGGCACCATCATCCAAATCATCAACAAGGTGAACACCAAAGACAGCGCAAATCAGATTCTTGATTTGATGAAGGATTAATGAAGAAAATTCTCAACAATAATAAAAAATAACTTACGACTATGAATGAGGAAATTTTAAACAATGAAGGGGCTGTGGAGCAGCCACAGCGCATCGCTCCTTCGGCCGAGAAGCTCAAAGCCCTGCAAGTGGCTATGGACAAGATTGACAAGACCTATGGTCGCGGCTCAATCATGAAACTCGGCGACGAGAGCATCGAGAACGTGGAGGTAATTCCTACTGGTTCGATTGGCCTTGATTATGCCCTCGGCGTGGGAGGCTACCCCCGTGGACGCATTATAGAGATTTATGGTCCTGAGTCAAGTGGTAAGACCACACTCGCTATCCATGCTATCGCTGAGGCACAGAAGGCTGGTGGCATTGCTGCAATTATCGACGCAGAGCATGCCTTCGACCGCTTCTATGCTGAGTCATTGGGCGTAGACGTCAACAACCTGTGGATTGCACAGCCCGACAACGGCGAGCAGGCCCTTGAGATTGCCGACCAGCTCATCCGCTCTTCGGCAGTAGATATCGTGGTAATAGATTCGGTAGCCGCACTTACCCCTAAGGCCGAGATTGAAGGCGAAATGGGCGAGAGCAAGATGGGCCTCCAGGCACGTCTCATGTCGCAGGCTCTGCGCAAACTCACCGCCACTATCTCCAAGACCAATACCACTTGCATCTTCATCAACCAGTTGCGCGAGAAACTGGGCGTGATGTTTGGCAATCCAGAGACCACCACTGGTGGTAATGCCCTCAAGTTCTACGCCTCGGTACGCATCGACATCCGTCGCATTGGCCAACTCAAAGATGGCGAGCAGGTGATTGGTAACCTCACCCGCGTGAAGGTTGTAAAGAACAAAGTGGCTCCTCCATTCCGCAAGGCAGAGTTTGAGATTCTCTTTGGCAAGGGCATCTCACGTACTGGAGAAATCCTTGACCTCGGAATTCAGTTCGGCATCATCAACAAGAGCGGTGCTTGGCTGTCGTACGAAGGCACCAAGTTCCAGGGTCGTGACAACGCTAAGCAGATGATCGAGGACAACCCCGAACTCGCCGAAGAACTTGAAGCCAAAATCTTTGAAGCCATGAAAAACCCAACTCCGAAGAAGAGATAACACAAGCTTTTCTTCAACATGTTCGAACAAATCAATGCGGTGCGAGTCACAAAATGTTCTCGCACCGCATTCTCTTTAGTTTATGGTATGTCTAACCTCTAAACTCTAATTTAGTGATTGTATCCGTCGTTGACTATGATGCCTTCCATTTGGTCTAGGACGCGTTTTGCTTCCATAGTCTTCTGCTGGGCCTTATTGGCTTTGTCAACGGCCTTGTTGTAGTCGTTGCGTGCGTTTTCGGCCTTCTTTTGAGCGTCTTTCACCTTGTTCTCGGCATCCTTCACCTTTTGCTGTGCCTTCTCGAGGTTCTTCTCGGCGTCACTTATTTTTTTCTGAGCCTTATCAACGTCTTTCTTGGCTTTCACCTCGTCTTTGAGGGCGTCGTTATACTTCTTCATAGCCTCGGTCTTAGCCTTAGTCTCCTTAGAGAGTTGATCGAGATTGTCCTTGGGAGTCATTGCGTTAGCTCCCACAGCAAATGCAAAAACCATTGCTGCCAGTAATGCTAATTTCTTCATGTCTATAAAAGTTTAAAAAGTTATAGTTCAATATTGATACCGCAAAAGTACAAAAAAATCTCAACAAAGCAACAAACTTGCCGATTTTTCACCTTATTGCAGCTGCTTTAGTGCTTCGCTCACGAGTTTTCCGCTAGCGGCGGGGCATTGTGCCTGAACGTGTGCGAGGATGGCCCGCATGTTTTTCATCTGGGGCTCTATGCCCGAGGCTTTAATCATCTGCACAATGTCGTCAAGTTCAGGCTCTTTAGGCAGGAACTCTTGCAGGATGCTGAGACGGTTGCTGAGTTCGCTGGTGTCGCGACCTGCCTGAGCGAAAAGTTCGGCTTCCTCTTTCCATGATTTCTCCATCTTTTGGATGATAGAGATTTCTTTGGCGTCGTTGAAGTCGGCCTCGTTGTAGCCTTTGCTGGTTTGGAACTCTAGGAACTTGGCCTTTATCATTTTGAGCACGTAGAGGCGGTCTGCGTCACGGCTCTTCATCGCAGCAGCGATGTGTTTGTTGATTTCGTTGTGTAACATTTTATTAGTTCATAGTTTAGAGTATAGGATGCTATGTTAAAACGCTTGCAGATATTCGTAGTCGTCTTGTATCATTATCCACTCGGTGTCCATTTCTCGCCAGATGGAATAATGGATGCCCTCCAGGGAGTTCCAGCGCACGTAGAGCTCGAGGCCATCTGGGGCTGACACCATCGCCATGATTTGGGGCGCATGGAAGAACATGTCTTTGTCGTAGTCCTCACCGCTAAGGGTATATTGGTCGTTTTCATTAAGCTCCTTCCAATCATTGTAAGCCGAAACCACTTCACCCTCGGCGAGGCACACCATCGACATCAGTCCCACATGGTTTTGTGGTTCAAAAAGCACCATGTAGAAGTGACGTTCGTTGATGGGGCAGCTGGCAAGCCACTTGGTGGCAATGATGCGCTTGCCGCCATAGAAGTCGCTGATTATCTTGGCAGCGTCGCGCGAGGCGGTCTTCTCTTTTTCTCCATTAAGCCAGCGAGAGTAGTCGAGCACGTTGTGATCGTTGAGCCATGCCTGTGGCACGATGAATGGTGTGGCCTGGTAGTCGCTATAGCCGCGGAACATCTTCTTTGTCATAGCGGCGTTGGTAAGGGCAAAGGTGAATTTGCCGTTTCCGCCTACTGATTTCTCGCTAACAAATTTGGCGTTACCAATGTGGGGCTTGAAGATGATGCGGTTGTATTCGCGTTTCATTTTTCCCACGTCCACACCCTCGGTGAGCCAGGTTTTGTTGTTGGTGCTGAATCGGTTCTTGGCAATCTGTATCTCATTGAGGAACAGAGGGCGATGCTTGAGGGTGGCGTCGAGGTTCTTGTCGCGACCCTCGCTGCTATAGATGTAGAACAGAGGCTTCCAGTCAACATTGCCCTGTGGGATTGTCCTGACGCGCTCTGGCTTGCCGCTGGCGATCTTAAAGGTGGCTATATAATTCTTGTCATAGCTTGCTACGCAGAATTCCTTGTTGCCATCGCTGTCAACGTCAACAAAGGCATACCATAAAGCATAGTCTTGAACTTGCTTGCCATGATTGAATGTCTCGATGATGTCGGGCAGGTTGCGCTGCACGGCTGCAGGCATCTGTGCTTGAGCAATCGTGGCGCAGCAGGCAAGAAGTAATAAAGTGAGGCTTTTTTTCATAATCTATTATGTTTTTGGCGGGTGAGAAGATCTCGTCCCTATATTATTCATTTACTTTATCCTGATAGGGCACTTCTGTGCCGTTGAGGATGGCTTCAAGGTAGGGTTTAAGCTTTTTGGCGTAAAAGTAGAAGCCTAGATCGGTGAGGTGGATGCCGTCAACCGAGCCTTCGCAATCGGGGCCGTAGATGTCCTTGCGGTCAATGTAGTAAAGGTTGCGTGGATTCTCGGCTTTGAGTTTCAGGTAGTTCTTGTGGTACTCCTCGTTCTTCTCGGGCAGATACTTGCTGTAGAAGCCGCTGAAGCGCTCGTAGCTGTACTCCTGTCCCTCGACCATGAAGATTGGCACCTCAGGGCGCAAGTCGCGCAGAATCTTCACAAAACCGTAGGTCACGGTGTCGCACATGAGCTTGGTGCAGTTGGGGATTGGGTCGAGGATATAGGCATCAACATGTGGTATTGCTGCCATAGCGCGTGCCATGCAGCTGTCCATCTTACCCTCGCCGCTTACGCCAATGTTGACGCACTCCACATCGAGTTCTCGTTGGAGGATGCTTGTCGCCACCATGCCGGTGCGTGAGGCGCAGCCGCCATGCATGATGCTGGTGCCATAGAACACAAACTTCTTCTCCTTGCGCGGACTGTTGACACGCGGTTGGGTTATCTCGGCGCTTGGCTCAACGCCAATCTCCATCCAGTTGATGCCGTCGTAGAGGGGCAGGTAAATCATGTACTCGTGCCAGCGGCCGTCGAGTTTGTCGATATACACCTTGCTCTGGATAGAGTCTTTGCGCGGTCCCTCACCGTTGTAGCTATAGTCACGATAGGGGCGATTGCAGTTCACAAAGCGCCACACGCCATCATCGTCAAGGATGTAGAGGTCGGTGCCCTTGATGCCCGTGTCGGCCATGTGAGCCATGTGGAAGTTGCTCATCAGGTTGTAGCGCACCGCCACGCAATGGCTGTTGGTAGCAAAGCGAATGCCTATGCCCGCCGAGTTCTTGGCACGGTCCCACAGTGTCTCGCGCACGCTGTCACGAAGGGTGAAAGGGATGCGCGTGTAGGGGGTGAGCGTGTTGTCCCAGCCCTTGTTAATCATGCGGAAGCGCAGTGCGTCATAGAACTTGAGCGTGTCGAGGCTCGTGAAGTCTTGCGCCCCGGCAGTTGATGCCCCCAGTGTGACGAGCAGCGCAAGAAGTAGTCGTTTCAGTGTCATTGATGAAGGAATTTAATCAAACACGGTCGGCCGCCTCTGTGGGTTGCCGACCATGTGTTTAAGCTTTTAAGCTAGTCTGGTTGATTCTTCTCAATTATTGGAGAGTACCAGCCTCGGCTTGCTGAATCATTGTCTCATCGGCAGTGATATAAACCTCTACGCGACGGTTCTGAGCGCGACCCTCGGCAGTGCTGTTGTCAGCAACTGGATAGTCATAAGCCAGACCTCTGGTCTCCATGCGGCCTTCAGCAACACCGCTGTTCTGCAAGTAGGTCTTCACAGCGTTGGCACACTTGAGCGACAGTTTCTCGTTAACCTCGCGCGAGCCAGTGTTATCGGTGTGACCGAAGATCTGCACGTTGGTGTTAGGATCGTTTCTCAGCGAAGTAGCAAAGTTGGTCAAAGCGTTCTTTGCAGGAGCCTTGAGGTCAGCCTTGTTGGTGTCGAAGAGGATACCCGAGTCAAATGTTACCTGGATACCAGTGTAGCCATTGTTGTCGGTAACGGTAGTAACCGATGCTCCCTCGATAGCTGCGAGCTCGTCGGCCTTCTTCTGCATGTGCTTGCCAATGAGAGTTCCGGCAACACCACCTGCTACAGCGCCAATAGCGCCACCAATAGCGGCACCCTTGCCCTTGCCAATCAAAGCGCCAATGCCTGCGCCGAGAGCACCACCAGCACCACCGCCAATCAAGCCACCCGAAAGTGTCTTGCTCATATTACAACTACTGAAAGAGAAGAGCAACGCTGCGCTCATGAATAGACATAAAAATTTCTTCATAATAGTACTATTTAAAAAGAATTAGTTAATAAAATAATGTGTCGGTTATAAAAATACGTCACAAAAGTAAGTAGATTTATTGTAAATCGCAAATAATAAACAAAAAAAGTAACAATTCCGCCCTATAAACACCCATAAATAGGAAATACTGCATCAAGAAATGAAAAAAAATCATTTTTCTTGATGCAGTATAATAATTCAAATTGCTAACTCACCTAAAAAGTGACTTAGCTGATTACTTCTTGTCCTTGAGCAGGTCGCGGATTTCGCCGAGCAGTTTCTCCTCGTTGCTTGGTTCGGGTTCTGGAGCTGGCTCCTCTTCTTTCTTCTTCATGAGTTTGTTCATGCCCTTAATAATCAAGAAGATACACAGGGCGATAATCAGGAAGTCAACTATATTCTGGATGAAAACGCCATACTTGAGCACAGCGGCATCCTCGCCAGTACCGATCTTTGCAGTGAGATTAGTGAAATCTACATTGCCAGTGAGCATACCAATAGCTGGCATGAGCACGTCGTCAACAAGTGAACTAACAATTTTACCAAACGCGCCGCCAATGATAACACCAACAGCCATGTCCATTACGTTGCCCTTCATGGCAAACTCTTTGAATTCTTTAATTAAACCCATAGTGTTGTATTTATTTAGAAGTTAATAAATTAGGTTATTTCAAAATTATTAAACAATCTTAATTGGGCAAACTGATGTCAATATTTTGTTGCTAATTTCCACCTTTTTGCAAAAAAATTAGTAATTTTGCAGGCGAAAAAAGCTAGGGAGCTAAAATCACACCAATTTTCCGGGCTTTTGCAATAGTTTGTGCAAAGATAATACTTTTTAGGCAATAATAATTATTTATTTTAAACAATTTACTGAATTATGGGTAAAATTAAAATCGGTATTAACGGATTTGGCCGTATTGGTCGCTTTGTTTTCCGTGCTTCTCTCGAAGAGGCTAACAAGAATGACGTAGTAGTTGTTGGTATCAACGACCTCCTTCCAGTTGATTACATGGCTTACATGCTCAAGTACGACACTATGCATGGAATCTTTGACGGCGACATCAAAGTTGACGTTGAGAACAACAAGCTCATTGTTAACGGCAACGAGATTCGTGTAACTGCCGAGAAAGACGCCGCCGACCTTAAGTGGGACGAAGTGGGTGCTGAGTACATCGTAGAATCTACCGGTCTCTACCTCACTATGGACCGTGCCGAGAAACACCTCCAGGCAGGCGCTAAGTATGTTGTCCTCTCTGCTCCTTCTAAGGCAGGTGACGACGGCCGTCAGGCTCCTATGTTTGTTTGTGGTGTAAACCACGACAAGTATGCCGGTGAGACTATCGTTTCTAACGCATCTTGCACCACTAACTGCCTTGCTCCTATCGCTAAGGTGTTGAACGACGCTTTCGGCATTGAGAATGGTTTGATGACTACAGTTCACTCAACTACAGCTACTCAGCGCACCGTTGACGGTCCATCATTGAAGGACTGGCGTGGTGGCCGCGCTGCTGCTGGCAACATCATCCCATCTTCTACAGGCGCTGCTAAGGCTGTGGGTAAAGTTATCCCCGAGCTCAATGGCAAACTCACCGGTATCTCGATGCGCGTTCCTACTCTCGACGTGAGCGTTGTTGACCTCACCGTAAACCTCAAGAACCCTGCAACCAAGGAAGACATCTGCGCTGCTATGAAGAAGGCTAGCGAGGGTGAGCTCAAGGGCATTCTGGGTTACACCGAGGACAAGGTGGTTTCTAGCGACTTCATGGGCGATCCACGCACTTCAATCTTCGACGCCGACGCTGGTGTTTACTTGACCGACAAGTTTGTGAAGGTTGTTTCGTGGTATGACAACGAGATTGGCTACAGCCACAAAGTTATCGACCTCATCAAGGTTATGAAGAAGCACAACGGATAATCGACAGCCGATTTTCAGTTTCCACAAGAGCCTGGCTTGCGATACTGCAAACCAGGCTCTCACTAAAAAAAAGCACCCTCAGGTGCTTTTTTTATTTATGCATTGTGCATTATAAATTATCCATTGAGCTAATTTCCAAGCAGGATACTATAGATTAAAGTAATGTCGTTAGCGGTGATGACGCCATCGCCATCCTGATCGCCATTGACGATACCTTCGGTCGTGCCATTGAGCAAGTAGCTGTATAGTGCGGTGATGTCACCTGCTGTGACAACTCCATCACCATCAACATCGCCAGCAACAACATTCGACGCATAGCCGCTTAATGCCAATTCAGCAAGCTGGAACACATAATGGTTGTTTTGCCATCCGCCTCTGCCGCACACTTCGCTAACCTCAAAACGGAAGAATTGATACATTGTGTTCGCGTCATTGATGTCGAAGCTGTAGTCGGTAGTGTTGGCGGTGCCCAGTCCTTCGTTTTCTCCATTGGTGACGTTGACAATAGTCGTCCAGGAGTCGTTCTCATTGGCCTTGGCATAGATTTTCCATTTCTTGGGATTGCGTCCATACCAACTCTGGGTATCATTGCCCGTAGTCATTGTGTAACTGGTGGGGCGGAATGGCACACTGCTCTTGAAGTCGACCCAGATGGTCTCCCACGACCCTGTGCTGTTGTCAACACACCACTTGGTGCTTTTGTTTTTGTCAAACATCTTGTAATAGTCTTCAGCCGGATTGGTCTGCACGTTGTTAGGAGTATACACGTCATAAGGAGTGAGCGTCGGTTCGGCAAGGCTTTCGTCTATCGATACAATCTTTACGTTATCCACGGCAAAGTAATCGCCCGTAGGGTTGGTGTCACCATCCTTTGAGTAACTCCATGTGAGAGTGTGAGTGCCAGCTGGTAAATCAATAGAATAGGTCTCCCAGTCGTTCTGGCGGGCGCCATAGGCGAACTTTTCCGTGCCATCGATTTCGAAGACGCACTTGTCCCATGCTGTGTTTATGCCCTCGCCCCATGCCTTGAATTCAAACGATAGCATCGAGGTTTTATTCAAATTGACAGTTGCCGTCACCGTTGAGGTGGAGTTATTAATATGATTGCCCGATATGCCATATGCGCGATCTCCATCCTGTTCAACTATCCAGGGATATTCGCCTTCGGTAACAAAGTTAATATTGCCGCCTTCGGCATTCATCGCGGTATTCAAATCAACAGGATCATTTCCTAGCGCTGGAATTTCGAAAGTTTTTGTAACTTCAATTGGGCGTATTCTGGGATTAGAGAATGTTACTTTAGCTGTGGCCTCCACCGTCTGAACTTCGTTGGTGCGTTGAATCGAATAGGGCATGCCTACCCACGTTCCATTTATATATAATCTTAACTCGCAGCCACTGTCTCCTTCACCAGGGTGATAGTTGAACTCTATTGTGCAGTGGTCATCATATACTGTGGGATCAGGGAAAACAAGTGTTCCTGTCGGATCTATCAGACCTTCGTATAAGGCATTAACAGCCGTGAAACTGGAATATGGTGATGTGTTGTAAGAAACTCCTTGCTCATCAGCATCAAGATAGTATTTAGTATTTCCATCCATGAAGCAAATGTAAAAAGAGTTACCGCTTCTATAATCCACGAAATCGATGGTTGAAAGATACCTGCTTGTTGAGAAGTACCAGCCATCATTGAGGAACTTTTTTAAATCCTTGTTGTAGATTACAGTTTTTCCCTGCGATGTGGTAACAAAGCACCAAAGGTAGGCATCATCGCTTGACGACGCACTTGTACCTACTGCGAGTTCATCGCCTAACGCATATAAATACCTGCCGTTGCATTTTAGGAAATACCAGTGAATGGGGTAGGTTAAGGGGTCGGTAGTTGTCTCAAATGGCAATGCCTGTGCTGTGAACGCCATCAGCAGTGAAGCGATTATTAAATACTTTTTCATAATGATATATGTTTGTTTTGTTATTGATCACCAAGCAGTATGTTATAGATTTCGGTGATATCGGCCGAAGTAAGCACGTCGTTACATTTATACGCCCACTTAATAAGTTTTGTCTCTAGAATTCGCATCTATCGGTCTTTGGCTGCAAATTGCCTTGTGTAATGGTCTGCAGTGGCTGAACGCCACTGCAGCCATTATGATGCTGAAGAAAAATTTTTTCTTTTTTTTTATTGTTTAAGCAAATTGATTAACCTTTAGCGGCAGGATAGAAAGTGAGTTCTTCGCCAGTGCTATCTCTAAGTATGAGTTTGTTCTTGCTAACCGAAATGACCTTCATGTCATTCATAATAGGAGGTACTAATAGAAGCATTTGTTCTTTCATCTCAGGCTCCAACTTTTTGAGTTCTGGCTCAATCATTGATTTAAACAAGGACTTAGCTTGACTATCTGCCCCAGTTATATCTATGTCATAAGAGAACTCAGATTTTTTCTTGTTGAAACTTAATGTGATGTCGCGTTCGTCTTGATCATAAATACCGGGAACCGCCAGTGAAGAGCGGATAATCATATTCATTCCCTCCTCTAACTCCTGAAATTCTTCGATAGTGAGGATGATATAGCATTCGCCATCTTCTTCAAAGTTCAGTACCATCTCAAGTTCCTGGTCTCCAGGAACCATTGTAGTCCAAGCCGTTTTAGTCAAGTTCTGAGCCTGAACAGATAACATTGACGCAATCATTAGCGCCAAAACGAAATAAGTTTTTTTCATAATAGTTATAATTTAAATTAATTACTTGTTGATTTTCCACTTTTGGGCTTTTGTGCCATTGTTGTGGTAGAGCTGGATGTTATTGCCGTTGGTGATCGAGCCTTTCCTTAAGTCAATCACATAGTCGGGGTTTAGGGCCGATTGGATATAGAAATATCCATTGCCTAATGGCTCAAGATACCAGCGCTGAGCTTTTGTTCCATTGTAGTGATAAAGCTGGATGTTTGAGCCATCTTGCACCACGCCTTTCTTGACGTCAAGCACATAGTCGGTATTCATCGCCGAGCGAATGAAATAAGTGCCATCGCTGTTGGGCTGAAAATACCACTGTTGGGCTCTTGTGCCGTTAGAACGATAGAGCTGGATGTTGCCGCCATCTTGAACTACAGCTTTATGCAAGTCAAGACAATAGTTGAGGTCTAGGGCCACATGTACATAATAATAGCCTTTAGCCAATTGTGCCGAGGCTTTGTTTGTGCCAAAAAATGCCATCAGGAAAATCATACAGGCAAAAATAGTGATCTTTCTTTTCATAATCAATTAAAGTTGGTTAGGTATGAATAATTATTTGTGAATTTTCCATATTATAGAATCTTTATCACCATTCTTAAAGAAGTCTGAAAGCTTGATATTAACTCTATCGGCTGGACGTCCACTAAAGTCGAGAACCAACATATAGTCAATATATGAACGAATGTGATACTCGTCTTTGGCAATCTTCTGTAGATACCATCGTTGCGCCTCGCTACCATTGAATCGTGCAAGTTGTATGTTGCCTCCCTCAATTGCCGCGTCATTCTTTATGGCAAGCACTAAGTTGCGGTCAAGAGCTGAGCGAATGTAGTAAGAATCGTCACCTGCATATTCAAAGTACCACTTTTGCGCTTTTGTGCCATTGGCGTGATGTATCTGGATATTCGTCTTTTCGGCTGCAACCCCCATTTTAACATCGACGCAAAAATTTTGGTTAACAGTTGAGCTAATAACGTAGTATCCTTCCTTGATTCTTACACCAAGTCCACAATCGGCCGATGCAACATTAGCATATGTAACCAATGTTATTAAACACAGCAAAAAATTGTTGAGTTTCATGTCTTTGTGTGTAGAATATTAGTAACCCTTACTTCAATAAGGTTTTTCCATATTTTGTGAGAAGGTTTTTGCTCCGTAGAGTCTTGAGAGGGATGGGAACCTCAACAATGCCGTCGCTGTATGGCCCAACTTGGTAAGGTTGGAAAACAAATACCAATTTTCCATTCTTAATGTAGAAATTCTCGATATCCACTTCATTGACATTGTCGTACAACTTGTCCTTGCTGCGTTTATCATATTTTGGTATCAGGCGCAATACCTTGCTGGTACTGGTTACGATGTCATTGAGGTGGATAGGACGATTGAGAGACACATCAAATGGGTAATAACTAGCGCCGTATGTGCCATGTACTCCACCATAGTAGCTACTGCCATTCTCGACAAAGAACAGGATATTGCCCTCTGTGTGATTTAATTCCAAGTCAGCAGTCTCATACCAGCAACGCTCTGGTTCCATTTCACTGTTAATGTCTTGTATTCCAGGTCCCATTTCTTTAAGGGTATATTCCTGAACCATAACGTTCTCCCACAAAATGTCGTGTACCCACTGCTTGGCACAATTCTTGAGAGTGTTGATATCTTTGGGAATGTTGGGAAACGACTTGGGATTGTGGCTTGCGTAGAACACTGACTCTACCAAGTACTCGTTGAGAGCTGGGCACTTCTTGCCATTGACGGTAACAGGCCAATCGGCAGATACCGATTTTGTAAACTTGTAGCCAAGGTCTTGGGGCTCGTTTTGCTCAAACATTCTAATGGAGTCAGTCACCTCAAAATGTTGAGTCTTAACATTAATTTTCGAGGCGGCCGAAGCACACAGAGCAAAAAGCATGAATGAGATAAAAAATTTAGCTTTCATAAAAAATGATTTAAATAATAATTTTAATTTACTAATGACAGCATTAGAATGTGCACATGCCATCCCATTCCAGAAGGTCGCCACGCACGTAACCTATTTTACCATCAACGTTCACTTTATACCAGCCTTTCACTTTGCCTAAGCACTTGTAACACTCGGGGGCACATCCTAATTTGACGGGGTCAATGATTTGTGTTACAATTGTTGCGTTAGTCGAAGGACTCTTGCGGACGTTGAGGTTGCCAGTGTGCGATTGGTCATAAAAGACTACGCCTTGCCCCTTAGCTGCGCTGAAGGTGACAACTTTTTTCCCTTTTTTAGGTACATCGTAACGGTCTTGAACATCTACTGTGTAAGTTTTGCTGTTGGTTTTCACATAACGCCCAACTGCATTACCATGGCTGTCAACAACCATCTTCATGCTTTGCGCGTTCATCAACCCAAAGCCCATGAGCAGAACAGTTAAAACTAATAATTTCTTCATAATTTCTGACATTTATTTGTTAGTAATTGAATTAATTGCACAACTAAAGCGGCACACTCTAGTCCAAGTGGCTGAATGTGTCGTAAGCTATTGATTTATAGAATATTACATTGTGAGAGGGTAAAATGATGATTTTCAATGAATTATGAGACCCATTGGAGAACTTGGCGGGTATATTGCCGAGAATAGTCATAATTTACCCTATATTTCACTGCAAATATAAACAAAAAACACGAAAATACTACTGTTTTGGAGCAAAAAGGCCACTAAATCCCAATTTTTATCTAATTTGGTAGTATTTGCCTTCTTTATCCTCTCATGTCTAAACTTTGACGTGGCAACAAAGGCTGGGAAAATGACCGCTGATTGGCAAAAAAGTATTATCTTTGTCGCACATTATTTAAACACAAGCGAAAAATGTTGAATTTCATTACTTGGACAGCCAATCCCA
>JAGCRW010000090.1 GCA_017964485.1 Muribaculaceae bacterium
TATTGACAAATTATCAAAAACCTGCTTTTTCTATTTTTGTGGTTGACTCACTAGTTGATGTCAACCACATTATTATTTAAACTTTATTTCAAATAATGATAGACCACTTTTTTGAATAACTGCAAACTATTTATTATCTTTGCACCATAGAAGCAAATACACATTATTAATAACATTAACTATGAACATTAAGAAACTATTAATCTTTTCACTTGCTATGACAGCAATGACAATGAGTGCTGGAAACTTGAACAAGGGTGTTGACCGCAGCAACTTGGACCTGAGCACAAAGCCTGGCGAGAATTTCTATCAGTATGCCTGTGGCGGATGGATGAAGGCTAATCCTCTTGATCCCCAATATGCCCGCTTCGGCACTTTCGACCAACTCGGCGAGAACAACCGCGAGCAGCTCAAGGACCTGATTATGAACCTTGGCACTAATAACCCCAAAGGCAGCCTTGCGCAGAAGGTTAGCGACCTCTACCTGCAGGGTATGGACAGCACGCTGCGCAACCAACAGGGCAACCTTCCCGTTGAGATGATGCTGGCGCAAATCTATCAGATGCCTCGCAACAGCCTGGAGGCTATGCTTGCCGACTTGCATACAGGTGTCGCATCTCCATTCTTCGACGCTGGTGTGATGGCCGACTTGAAGAACAGCGACCAGAACCTGATGTACCTCACCGCTGCTGGCTTGGGAATGGGCGACCGCGACTACTACCTCGAGAATGACGAGAACACCACAAAGGTGCGCAACGCCTACCTCAACTATATCGAGAAACTCTTCACCCTCTCGGGCCGCAAGGCTAAAGACGCCAAGAAGGTCGCATTGAACATTCTGGCTATTGAAACTGAGTTTGCAAAGGTTGCCATGACTCGCGAGGAGAGCCGCGACTACAGCAAGCAGTACAATATTCGCACTATCGACCAACTCAAGGCCGACTACCCAAACTTTGACTGGGATGCCTATTTCAGCTTGCTTATGCCCGGCAATATCAATGTTGACAAGGTGTGCGTGATGCACCTCAACTCGATGGCGAAGTTCAACGAAATGCTTAAAACCCTCAAGGACAATGAAATCAGAGACTATCTGGCATTCAAATATCTTGATGCCGCGTCAAACTTCCTGACCGACGAGTATGAGCAGGCCAACTTCGACATGTATAGCCGCGCCATGAGTGGCAAGACTGTGATGCAGCCTCGCTGGAAACGCGCTCTCAACGTGCCCAACTTCGTGCTGGGCGAGGCAGTGGGCGAGCTCTATGTGAAGAAATACTTCCCAGAGGATTCAAAGAAGAAGATGCTCAAGCTTGTCAACAACCTTAAGATTGCTCTTGCTGAGCATATCGCTGGCCTCACCTGGATGAGTCCTAAGACCAAGGTTAACGCTCTCGTTAAGCTCAACAGCTTCACCGTGAAAGTGGGCTATCCCGACACTTGGCGCGACTACAGCGGAATTGTCATCGACCGCGACAACTATTACTGGGAGAACGTGAGAAATGCTCGCCGCTTTGAGGCCGAGTATCAGCTCTCGCAGCTCAACAAGCCCGTTGACAAGGCTAAATGGCAGATGACTCCACAGACCGTGAACGCCTACTACGACCCATCAACCAACGAGATCTGCTTCCCTGCTGGTATCCTGCAGAAGCCTTACTTTGATCCCGATGCCGACGATGCCAGCAACTATGGCGCTATCGGCGTGGTGATTGGCCACGAGATGACTCACGGATTTGATGACCAGGGCCGCAACTTCGACCACAACGGCAATATGATTGACTGGTGGACCGAAGAGGATGCCGCCAAGTTCCAGGAACTCGCTGACAAACTGGGCGCCCAATACAGCGCCGAGATCGTTGCCGACGACGTGCACGCCAACGGCACCTTCACTATGGGCGAGAACATCGCCGACCACGGCGGTCTGCGTGTGGCTTACAGCGCCTTCAAGAAGACTGACCAAGGTGCTGGCGAGGAGATGATTGAGGGCTTCACACCCGATCAGCGCTTCTTCCTGAGCTACGCCAACGTGTGGGCAGCCAACATCACCAAAGAGGAGATTCTGCGCCGCACAAAGGTTGATCCACACTCGCTGGGAATCAACCGCGTGAACGTTGCAATCCGCAACCTCGAGCCATTCTTCAAAGCCTTCGACATCAAGCCAGGCGAGAAGATGTGGCGCGACCCAGAAGACCGCGTGACGATTTGGTAAATCGAGAACGCAAACGAAAAAACAGCCGCTATTGTGAATCCACAATGGCGGCTGTTTTAATTAACGCGGCGTAGCCAGCTTAACACTTAAAACTTAACACTTTACACTTATTGCGAGACGCTTTGATCATCGGCTAGGCGCTGGCGCACTACTTCATACATCATAATGCCGCCGGCGACCGAGACGTTGAGGGAGTTGATATTGCCAAATTCGGGAATTTTGACGAAGGCGTCGCACAATTTCATCACCTCGCGTGAGATGCCTTTACCCTCAGAGCCGAGCACAAGCGCTACGGGACCGGTATAGTCCTCCTGAGTGTAGTTTACCGAATTCTTGTCGCTGGTGCCGATGATGCGGCAGCCGCTGTCGCGCAGGTACTTGATGGCATCTTGCAGACTCTTCTCACGGCACACGGGCAGGTAGTTGAGTGCTCCCGCCGAGGTCTTCACAGCATCGCCATTGACGGTGACGCTGCCCTTCTCGGGGATTACCACCGCACTCACTCCAGCGCAGTCGCAGGTGCGGGCTATGGCGCCAAAATTGCGCACGTCGGTCACTCCGTCAAGCACCACAAAGAAGGGGTTCATGCCCTCGTCATAAACGGCAGGCAGCACCTGCTCCACCTTGTAGTAGGTGACAGCAGCGAGCATCGCCACAGCTCCCTGATGGTTCTTGCGAGTGAGGCGGTTGAGTTTCTCCATTGGCACCCGCTGAATGGTGATGTCACGCTCGCGGGCGAGGTTGATAAGTTCTCGTGCCAAGTCGCCGCTCAGGTCTTTCTTGAGCAGGAGTTTGTCGATTGTCTTGCCAGCCTCAATGGCCTCGATAATGGCATGAAGTCCGAAAATGATGTCCATTTATTTTTTATGTGTTTGTAGGGACGAGGCCTGCCTCGTCCGCTAGTGTGAATTGTTCGTTATTCTTTAACCTTTACTCCATAAGCAGCGCGAAGCGCTAATCAATGCCCTGGCATTCTCGATGGCGGCTTGGTTGAGCTCGCTGCCGCTGAGCATGCGGGCTATCTCGGTGACGTGCTCCTCGTCGTTGAGGCGCTCCACGCGGGTGATGGTCTGCGTGGCGGTGTCGGTCTTGAACACCCGCAGATGGCTGTCGCCATGAGCCGCCACCTGTGGCAGATGGGTGATGGCGATAACCTGAATTTTGTTAGATATCTCGCCCATCATGTCGCCAATCTTATGTGCTATCTCGCCCGAGACGCCAGTATCCACCTCGTCGAAGATAATGGTGGGCAGGTCCATCGAGCGCGCTATCACCGACTTGATGCAGAGCATCAATCGAGAAATCTCGCCACCCGAGGCGGTGTCCTTAACGGGCATAAGCGCCTGGTTCTTGTTGAAGGCGAAGAGGAATTCCACACAGTCGCAACCTTTGGCGTTAAGCTCCACAGGCTTGAAGTCGATGTTGAACTGCAGGTTTTTCATGCCCAAGTTCTGAGCCAGCGGCTGCAAGGTTGAAGCAAACTCCCCAGCGGCCTTCTTGCGGTTGTCGCTGATGACCTGAGCCAGCTGCAACGCCTCACTGCGCTGACTCTCGAGCAGTTCCTGCAACTTGGCGATGCGCTCCTCGCTACTGTCGATAGCGACAAGGCGATGCTCATACACCTCTTGCAGTTTTATCAGTTCGTTAACGGTCTTTACGTTGTGCTTACGCTCGAGCGAATAGATGGTGTTAAGTCTTTCCTCCACTTGCTGCAGGAGGGCCGGGTCGCTGTTGAGGCTCTCCTCGATAGCACCCACGCTCTGCGCGATGTCCTTTAGGTCAATTAGCGCGTTGCTCACTCGTTCGCTCATGCCAGCCACTTCGTCAAGATTCTCCTCGGCATCGGCAAGCGTATTGCGCACGTCCTGGAGCTGGTCAATCAGCGAATTGTCTTCGCTGTTGAGGGTGTTAATCACCTTCCACAAGTCCTCTTTGAGGCTTGTGGCATTGGCTAATCGCCGTTGCTGCTGCTCAAGTTCCTCGTCCTCGTCGGTACGGAGGTTGGTCTCTTGTAATTGGTTGAGCTGGAAGCGCAGATAGTCTTCCTCGCTGCGATTGCGGTCATAGTTGTCGCGCAGCTCATTGAGCTGGCGCTCGGTAGCCTTATATTCGTTGTAGTGGTTAAAATATTCGCTCAATTTCTCATCATGACCAGCGATATTGTCGAGTATTGAAAGCTGGAACGAAGGTCTCGACAGCAGCATATTGCTGTGCTGTGAATGGATATCCACCAGACGCGTCATCAGCTCCTTTAGGGTGGATAGACCTACTACGCCGTCGTTGACAAAAGCCCGCGAACGCCCATTTGGATTAATCTCGCGGCGCACTATCAGTTCGCCATCATAGTAGTCAAGGTCATTGTCTCTAAAGAAAAACTCGAGGGTGTAGTCCTCGATGTCGAAAGTGGCCTCAACCACCGTCTTGCGTTCTTTGTCGCGAATCGACGTGGAATCGGCGCGCTCGCCTAGGATGAGCGACAGGGCTCCGAGTATGATAGATTTACCTGCTCCTGTCTCGCCAGTGATGATAGTGAGTCCCTGCTCAAAGTCTATCTCAAGCTGGTCGATGAGAGCATAGTTAGATATAGATAATCGCTTTAGCATGTATCAGTTGTCAGAAATGAGAGACCATAGAAAGCTTGCCACTTAACACTTAAAACTTAACACTTTACACTTAATTGCTTGCGGTGTTCTTGATTTTGTTCAAGCGGTCGGTCTCAGTGGGATAGAGGGGATAGAGCAGTTCATAAACCTTCTCCTTCTCGGTGCTGTTGGCTTTAGAGTATATGTTCACCAACTCGTCAAGCTTGGCGTCCTTGAACATAGACAGGCACACCGACATGGGAGCCACGTCGTAAATAGATTTCAACGTCTCCATCTGCTGGGTTATAGTGGCGCGGCCTTTGTCCACACTGGTCGCCATCTGGTCAAGACCTTGGCGGTGGTAGTTGTAAATCACCTCGCGGATGGCACCTGTCTGCTTGTCGGTGTAGGCGCTCAAAATCGAACTGCGGTTCTTTGAGTCCTCAAATGCCTTCCAACCGCTCTCGCCACTGCTCTGCGCCATGCGCACGATGTTCTCTAGCTTCTCGTAGTAAGGATCGCCGCCGTTGGGTGCGAAAGAGTCAAAATCTAACGCAATGACAAAGAGGGCATAGAAGTTGAGAATCGCCGTGAGATTGCTCTGCATCTCCTGCTCATTATAGACGAGCTGCTCGTTGTTGTCGTAGGTAAACTCTATTCTTGTGTCCTTGAAGTTGAGAAGCGTGGTGGTGTAAGTACTGTTATATACCGGTCGCGAACTCTGTATCTGAAGATCGCCCTTCATTGTTCCATTCGACTCGTCATATTCGGCAACTGTCAAGAACATTTTGCACTCTATCTTCTCATTGACGGCAAACTGCGCATCAGTCCATACTGTGGTGTTTAGGTACTCGTTCACAGCCTCTTTCAGGGTGTTGAAGATGTCTTTGTTGGCATTTTTCACCTTCTTGGAATCAATATCAAAAGTGCAGTTCAACTCCTGTGCGCCAGCACCCAGGCAACACAGCCCAGCCACCGCAGCAAGCAATATATTTCTAAAACTTCTCATTTCAAGCAATTTAGTCTTTCCTCACCATACGTGAGCCTATTATTATATATAATAACGTATTGAGCAATAAAAAATTGCCTATGAGTTAATGCAATCCATAAAAAACGTACTCCACAAAATCTGAAGCACGTTTTTGAAAAGGAAGCAGGTATTTGTTTGTCAATATGATCGGGTGGACTCTCGTTCTTTGGAATCGCGGTAAACGTTGTTAACCTTGTTTCCTCCAAATGAGTAGGAAATGCGGAACTGAACTGAGTGGGAATGGATATTGTTGCGAGAATAGACACTGTAATCTTTGTATTTGGCACTCGATTTTGTGATATTCCAACCGAATGGATCGATGACTGAAGCGACGAGAGTGAGACGATTATCAAGTAGCATGTAGCGCAGTTCACAACCTATAAGTGACATGGACTCGTAATGCACCATACGCTCATTATATGGGAAATAGTGACTAAACCGCACATTGAAGATAAGATTCCGCTGACGGTTGAGCATAAACGATGTGTTAAGTTCCAATTTGCCACTCCAGTTACTTTGGTTAAGGTCTTTAAAATCAGTAATCTTGGATTTGGCATAGGTACGGTAGACCTCACCTCCTATATTCAAGTTCCACCAGTCAAACAACGAGCGGTTATAAGAAGCATAGAGTCCTGTTTTGTTGTTATTGACACAATTCTCAGGTATAGTCTGCTGGCTGCCATCTTGATTGAAACGAGTTATATAGCCTATTGAATTGTGATTATAAGAGTTGTAAAGTACAACGTAGATGCCTTTGAAACTATAGTTTATCTCTGCATTATGAGCGATACTTGGTCTCAAATCAGGATTTCCCGAAACGTAGTCACTGGTGGTTGTGTAATATCGGAACGGATTAAGGTCGGCAAAGTTTGGGCGACTGATTCCCATCGAATATGATAAAGAAAACCTTCCAGTGCTTTGATTGTTCCAACTTAGATTAAGTGATGGGAATAGATAACCGTAACTATTGTTGTGTCGTTCATCGTCAATGTTTTGTAGCCCTTTTACATTGGTGTATTCATATCGAAAACCAAGTTTTCCGAAGAAGGACTCAGAAAAGTTCTTTTCGACGCTGACATAGGCAGCAGTAGTATTTTCATCATAGTTGAATTTATTGCTTTGTGAGACGTCATTCACCCATTGAGTACCATCATATTGGCTCACGTTCAGCATGGTATTGTTGGCTATTCCAGTAAACGCAAACCCTGTTTCCAACTTAAATACATTGAAGGGCAAAATGGCATCAATTTTTGCTGAATTGATGCGATATTTGTTATGACCTTCGTTAGAAAGTCTTGATTCATCACTTGTCCAAGATGTCGTCACTTCGGAAAACGACTTGCTGCTGCGGTTAAAGCAGTTATAGGTAAGACTCAACATCTTACCTTTATCATCTAATTTCCAATCAGCAAATGCAGTCAATGTCAAAGCATTGTTAGGCCGAGATGGCGAGGTGTTATAAGAACTGAAAATGACATCTCTGTCGATTGTTATGTCGCTCAGTTCGCTGCTAAGACGATTTAGACTATAGTTTATAATGGATCCAACACACAGCCTGTCGGTGAACTTGTATTTGAAAAGCCCATTGACACCAAATGACCTATTTGTGAAATGGGTGGAGCGGTTGGATGTCTTAATGTAATCACCAAAGGTGTAGGTGCGATCAAGGTCGTTGATGCCCTTGATGTCGCTCCAACTCACATCTGCCGAGAGCTCAACCTTTCGTGTCGTGTGCGACAAATAGCCCCCAAGCATATAGTTGAAACTTTCTCGTATATTGCCATTAGCCCACAAATTGCCAAGAGTACCTAACGACTCATTACGAGTAGTTATATTGATAAATGCCACATTTGCTCCAGCGGCATATTTTGCTGGTGGTGTGGTGAGAAGTTCAATCTTCTCAATGCCTGAGGCCTGCAGATTTTTGAGTTGCATAGCGATAGCTTCATCACTCATCTCTAAAAGTCGCCCATCAACGATATACCTCACCGATGACTTTCCTGCCACTGTAACCAGGTCATTTACAACTGACACACGCGGAATGCGATCGAGCACCTCAATACCGTTCATACCTTTAGCAAAAATATCGTTTTTTGTGAGATAAACAATGCGGTCTGGAGATTGTTTGAGCACTGTGCGGTGACCAACCACCACCACTTCATTGAGTTCTAAGACTTTATCCCAATAATCGGCGATAGAGTCAAGAGCAACCGAATCGCTCTTCTCCTGTCCGTAAAGGGATGCAGGAAGCATAGCCATCAAAATGATGGCTTGAATAAATTTGTTCATACTATTTTGATTTATTTTGTTATTTAAATGCTTTCTCTTTGCCTTGAATGAAAAAGAATGCTCCACCGTAGCGGTCGCGTTGCAGACCGATGTAGATGGTTTCTCCGTTGTTTATGATTTGCAGCGAAGTGTATTGACTGTCACTGCCTTGATAATCGGAATAATTTGAGGCTCGTGGAATATCTTTTTCTATTGCATTAGCAATCTTCTTGATGATGTCGGGATTGTTCTTTACAGTGATTCCGCGATAGAAGTATCCATTATTTTTGTAGATGGAAATTGTGACACTTTTATTGCTGTTGAAACGGCCATCGAAAAGGCTTTCAACATTCAACTTGGGCGGTTTAGCTAAGAGTGCGAAAGCAGTCGCTATGCTCAATATGATTAAAACCAAACGTTTCATTTCAACTGATTTATATGGTTCATGAATTGTTCTACTTTTGCTTCTTCATGAGCTTGTTGCTCGTTGATAGTCTGCATGAATTGCTGCATTTTGGCAACATCGGCTTCAGCGATTTGATGGGCGATATCGGAGCTAACCCTTTCACCTGAGACATAGACAATGCATTTGTCGTTATCTCGATTAAGGTTAATATATTGGAATATTACAAAAGTGCCCGATACAATAGCTACGCATGCAGCCACTCGCAGAAGCCTACTCCAAGCATTCTTTTGTGGTTTTGATGTATTCAACTTCAATGACCGAGAAATCGCCATGAATTCTTTGGTCTGATTGACCAAAGGAGAGTCATAATTGCATTGCATCAGCACATATTCCAGTTCCGACTCTTCTAGCAAGGTCAGTTGACAGTCATGATATAGCTGGCATAAATGCTCAATCTCCAACAAGGTGAATTGATTATTGACATCTTTCATTGGTCCAACTTTTTTAAAGTTTCACGAATCTTTTTACGTATGCGACTCATGTTCATTCTCACCGCCTCTACCGACATGGATAGTTTCTTTGCAATCTGGTCATAGTCACAGCACTCATGAGTAACAAGATTGAATATCTGCCGTTGAAGTGGTGTCAACTGCTGTTGCAGCAGGTGCTCAAGCTGTTCAATATCTTCAGTTTCCATATTGTATTGCGGCATATCGTTTGAATTGATAATGTCAATGGGGGCTTCTCGTGCTTTCCTCAATCGGTCAATGCAGATATTTCGCAGCACAGCCACAAGCTTGTTTCTCGCTTCTTGAGAACTCTTGACATCGCCTTTGTCGCTAAGTTTTAGCCAAGTGTCTTGAAGAGCATCCTGAGCCTCCTCATCACTTTGCAAGTAACGAAAAGCGATGCGGTGAAGCTTATCACGCAAGTCAAGAAATGAGGATGTCATCAAATCAAGTCCCATGTCCGTTTATTATAAAGACGTTTGAGACCGCAAAACGTAACAGGAAAGACAAAAAAATTGCCCATCAAGTGAGTTGATGAGCAATTAGAGATGTTTCTTTACGTCGTGATAAAAATGTAAAATCGACGATTGCAAGTTCAAAAGAACCCTTAAACTTATAAACCGATACTAAAAAATAAACATACTATACCTAAACTTATCTTGGCACGATTTGTTCAAAGGAATTGTCGTCGTAAAAGATCATAATATTAACGATGCGGCGGCCGTGTGATGGAGTGGGGGACGAGCCGTTGCTTCGCGCGATGCTCTGGAGAGCATTTGAGAGTGCCATGGCGCCACCGTTGTTGCGCCCTGAATTGTCGTCACCGAAACTAATGGTTGAAGGCTGGCGCGAGGGATTGGAAGAGGGATTTTGAGATGTATTAGCCCCCATGAATAAATTTCCACTTTGTGGAGTTTTGGACAAGTTTTGCGCCGCACCATTTCCTGATGAGTTAGCGCCCTGAGAATCGAACATTTCGCCATCGCCGAACATGAGCCACATAATATTCAACGCAGGATAGGCTGAGTGAATCTTCGAGATCACCTCATCGCTCACTTTTTTGTTGCGTCCATTAAGGAGCTGCGAAAGAGTAGGACGAGGAATCTCACAGGTGTCGGCGAACTGGGAATTTGAGATGCCATTCTGTTCTAAGAAGCGTTTTAAGCGCGAAATAATGTCCATAATGCTATTAACAATTACAAATTTTTCGTTTGCAAATTTAGTGCGCCCTGTTGAAAAAAACAAATTTTTAAACATAAATCTTCGAATTTACATTTTTTATTTCAAAAAATCGCTGTTTTAATCTGCAACTAGAGCACAATTTGAGCACATTAAAGCAACGCTACAACCTTCTCATTGTATTTTGTTTTGTTTCAATGTGTTATATGTGGCAAAACACAACAAAATCGAGTAAACCTGGCAAAAGTGGCATTTTTAATGAGGGAACACTATTTATAGGCATATTTATTTTTCTGATTTTCAGATACATACATCAAATGTAAACATCTGTTAATCCCTATTTTGTTTAGGTTTGCAAATTTCAATAATGCAAATTCACGAAACAACACTCCCGCTTTGCGGCAAAATTCAGGTTTATAATAGTTGAATTATCTGTTTTTGTTTGCAAAGCCACTGCCCCACCCTTTGATTAACATCGGCAAACCGCGAATGGTAAACTTACCATTTTGGTGAAAAAACATGATTTTTTGCGACAAATATAAAGGAGACCCTACCACTTGGCAAATATTAAAATCTCAAACACTTATTTTGGGCACTTCTACCCTATTCCGTATATTGCAAACCACCGATTATCAACGAGTTTACTTTTGCCTACAAAGAGCTGGAGCATCATCTCAAAACCGCCTCAGAAAAGCTCAAAAACCACTCATTTGCCCTATTTTCCACCCATAAAACCGCCTTACCATTACAAATTATTACCACAAACAGTGCCCCAACAGTCGTTTTCGATGTTTTTAGGGCTAAATCCAGGATATCCAGCTACGGTTTACTACTAAACAAGGACAACAACATCAACCAGATTTTTGTCCCCTGACAACCCAAATCCCTACATCCAGATCGGGAGTGCCCAGCGCCCTATCCTACCCTATTATTTTTCCCGACCATTTTATTGCTTGCTGAAAAATATCCAATTCTCGTTGAGTTATTTTTATAGACAATTATGGAAAAATCGGAGTTTTGGAACAATCGATTTTGTCACTTTGAGACTATAAATGGACTTTTATTTTGCCCATAAATGGTCTATAGAAAATAGAGAATTTGATGCCTTACCATGCGCCTGTTCCTCAACCATGATAAAGGTAAATTGAATATTGTTTTGCCAATAGATAGAAAAAGCTTATCTTTGCAACAAATTTCTAACTCAAAACTTTTCAATCATGAAGAAATCTTTACTCATACTTTTAGCTTTGGTTACTTGCGGCTCAGCGTATGCATTTGTCGATGGAGACGTGGACGGTGACGGCGCTGTAACAATTGGAGATGTCAATGCATTGTATAACTATATTCTCGATGATGACATCAGTGCTCTTGTCAATGGCGATGTGGACTGTGACGGACACATAACCAGTGCTGATGTCACATATGTATATAATATATTGTTGGGTATTACAGCCAGTCATGAAGATGTTGACTTGGGCTTGCCCAGCGGCACTCTGTGGGCGACAACCAACGTAGGCGCTGAGAACCCTGAGGATTATGGCGACTACTTTGCCTGGGGTGAGACCAGTTCCAAGGATGTCTATAAATGGGACAACTACCAATGGAGCAATGGCACCAGATTCAACAAGCTTATTAAGTACTGCAACAACAGCTCCTATGGCTATAATGGTTTTGTGGACGGCATAACCGAACTTGAAACCGAAGACGATGCCGCAACAGCCAACTGGGGTTCGCCGTGGTGCATGCCCACAGATGAGCAACTAAACGAACTTCTTACGCATTGCAATTGGCAGTGGACAACCAGAAACGGCGTGAACGGATACAAGTTGACCAGCAAGCATAATGGAGCAACAATGTTCTTGCCTGCCGCTGGCTACCACTTCGGTGATCAGCTCTACAGCACAGGCACTATCGCCTATTTTTGGTCACGTTTGGCCAACCCAACGAAATGCTATCAAGCTTACTACTTGTGGTTCCATTCTCAGGGCAATAAGGGCGTGGAGTACGGCGACCGCGATAGTGGTTTTTCTGTACGCGCTGTGCGTGTCTCCCAATAGCACCTTCTCGTGCATGCATGCTCGCTGCGCACGCAGCTCAACCAAATAGAATAAATTGAGACTCGGGGCAATCCTCGAGTCTCAGTTTTTTCAATTGCATTATGCATTAACCTAAAGTTCCTTTTTCAAGTATTTTGCGGTTATCGAATTTTGGGACTTGGCTACTTGTTCGGGGGTGCCAGTGGCCACCACCTCTCCCCCATTTCGTCCTCCATCGGGACCGAGGTCAATGATGTAGTCGGCACATTTTATCACGTCCATATTGTGCTCAATGACGATAACGGTATTGCCCTTCGCAACGAGTCGGTTGAGAACTCCAAGCAGAATCTTAATGTCCTCAAAGTGTAGACCTGTGGTTGGCTCATCAAGGATGTAAAGTGTTTTTCCCGTATCTTTTTTCGAGAGTTCGGCGGCAAGTTTCACACGCTGACTCTCACCACCCGACAGCGTGCTCGACGGCTGGCCGAGTTTGATGTAACCAAGTCCCACGTCTTGCAGCACCTTAATCTTGTGCAGAATGTTCGGCACTGCCTCGAA
>JAGCRW010000091.1 GCA_017964485.1 Muribaculaceae bacterium
CCATTGAGCATTAGTGGATCAATCAATGCCGCACGCCCTATCCTTGTGCTAGTGGGAGCCATCGCTATCTTTGGCGAAAGTCCAAACGCCATCCAATGGATAGGTATCATCCTGGGCTTTGTGTCGCTTCTTTGGGTGGGATTCATTGGCCGCAAGGAGAAGACTGAGAGGGGTTTAGGCATCTGGATTTTGCTTGGAATCTTGTCGATAGTACTATGGGCGGCAAGCGGTCTCTACGACAAATGGTTGCTGACCAACGGCTACACCCCATTGGTAATAGAGGCTTGGTATCCTTTCTATCAAACGCTTATAATGGCATTTGTGGTAGCTGTGATTCATAAGGGCAAATTCAACCCTGACTCATTCCACTGGAACAAGAACATCATCGTAATCTCCATTTTCATCGTAATTGCCGATCTTAGCTATTTCTTCAGCCTCTCCTATCCTGAATCGCTGGTGTCGATAGCCTCGATGATACGCCGTGGCAGTTCACTCGTGGCATTCTTCTATGGAGCGCTAGTTCTCAAAGAAAAGAACCTGCGACTGAAGATTATCGACCAGATAATCCTCATCGCAGGTATGACCTTGATTATTATAGGAAGCCTTTAATCTAAGTGTTGAGTCATAAGTGTTAAGTTTTAAGTGAAGCCGCGTTGCGGCTTTTTGTTTTTCTAGCCACCTAACACTCAATTTGGCGCATCACACTTCACACTTAAAGTGGGATTTTGTCCACTCTTTTCTGATGTCGACCGCCTTCAAACTCGGTTGAGAGGAATGTTTTTACCATTTCAAGTGCCTCTTCGTTGGTAACAAAACGCCCTGGCATAGCGAGCACATTAGCGTCATTATGCTGACGGGCCAACTTGGCGACTTCAGGAATCCAGCATAGAGCCGAACGTATGCCCTGATGCTTGTTAAGGGTAATATTGATGCCCTCACCACTGCCACACACGGCAATGCCTGGATAGCACTCACCGTTTTCCACTGCCAAAGCGCATGGGTGGGCGAAGTCGGGATAGTCACAGCTGTCCTCGTTATAGGTGCCAAAGTCCTTGTACTCGATGTTGTTCTCCTTGAGATATTCAATCACTGCTTGCTTGGTAGCATAGCCGGCATGGTCGCTGCACAGCGCCACAGGAATGCCTGGTTTTAAGATGGTTGTCATATTTTTGTCTTGTTTAGTTAGTTTATCGTATATTTCATCAAATTTTTGCCTGATCGCTTTAGAATCCTTGAGCATTTCGCGGAAATCGGCTAAGCGTTGGGCATTTGAGCTCTCTGGAATCCATAGTTTCAAATAGCCTCCCACGGCATATTTCTCTGCCATGTGCTCCATAAATCGCTCATAGTTCTCCTCTTTATCGAGATTGGGATAATGCTTAAACGAGAACTGGATAGTGCGGCGGACGATTGTGTCGCCGTCTATCTGGCGGTCGGCCTCCGCAACGATGCGACCATAGATGGAACGTGGATCGTGGTCGCTCGACGCACGGTGGTCCTCAGCTGCCTGAGCAATGGTCTCTATCTCCTCAGCAGTGAACCACCGCAGCAACCGCTGGTCTTCGCGAATGATTCGGCCACTCTCGGTGTGGTGCGTCTTGCGGTCCACCTCCAAGCCCAAGTCATGATATGCTGCAGCCACAAGAAGCATGGCACGGTCCACTGTTGGATAATAATGCGCCAACCGCTGACTCTCCTGCATCACATAATGCACATGGTCACAGCGATGCCCAGCATCAAAAGCATCATATCGAGGCACTATCTCCTGTTCAAGAAAAGTTGCTATTTCGTTGTATTTATCGTTCATCTCAGTTCTTCAATTATTCGTTTTGCGGTCGTTGAGGCGCAGTCTTTATCTGTCAAGATCTCAGCCATGCGCTGATAGCCATTGAGCATAGCCTGGCGTTCTGCGCCATCATTGAGCAGTTTCGTCAACCAAGAATCCACACTCTCTTCCGAACAATTATGCAGCAGCAGTTCAGGAATCAGCGGCGCATCTGCGATGAGGTTAGGCAAAGTCACATATTTGCCCTTGATAAGTTTGCTGTAGAACCAATACACCCGTTTGCTGCCGTTCATGCGATAGCAAGCCACCTGCGGCGTGCCTAGCAGAGCTGTCTCAAGTGTAGCGGTACCAGATGTGACAAGCGCCACTCTGGCATTATGCACCACCTCAAAAGTCTGGTCACGAAGCACAGGAACCCTGTTGTCCCCCATAACCTCGTTATACAGTTCATCATCAATACTTGGCGCTCCTGCGATCACCGCCTGGCAATCGTCATGGCGACGAGCAGCAGCAAGCATAGTTGGCAGATTGTCGCGAATCTCTTTTTTACGTGAACCAGGCACAATAGCGATGACAGGTTTCTCAGGGTCAAGACTATTATAGGCACGGAACTCGACAGCAGTGCGCATTTTGGAAACTGCAGTGTCAATCTCCTTGACAGTGGGGTTCCCCACATACTCCACCTCGTAGTCGTGCTTGCGGTAGAACTCGGTCTCAAAGGGCAATATCGAGTAGACACGCTTCACATAGCGCTTTATATCCTTTACACGGTACTCCTTCCATGCCCACACCTTTGGAGAGATGAAGTAGAAGACTGGAATCCCCTGCTTGTTAGCCCATTTTGCCATCTTGAGGTTGAACGATGGGTAGTCTATAAGCACCAATGCATCTGGGCGATTCACGGTCATTACCTGCTTGGCACGCTTCATGAAACCCAAGATGCTGCCTAGATGCTTTATCACCTCAATAAAACCCATGAACGCCATGTCACGATAGTGGATTAGTGGCTCATGACCAGCACTGTGGGCCATTAAGTCACCACCAAGAAAGTCAATCTGAGCTTGACTATCCTGCTCCTTGAGAGCCTCAATGAGCGCACTGCCATGAATGTCGCCTGAGGCTTCGCCTGCTATGATAAAAAAACGCATTTATGAGTTATTAGTTATAAGTTTCTAGTTATCGCACCCAAATACGGTAGGCTTGTCGCAGGCAAAATGGTGCTGCAACAGCAAATACGATCAGCGCCAAGTACCAAACGCCAAATTGCATGGCTAGAACTGCGACAACGCACACAAGCAGAGTGGTTGCCAGGTTGCGATAGCACTTCACGCTCAATGTGAGGTGATAGACCTTGAAATAGACTACTGCAACAATAATAGTGTATATGACATACCATGCAAAATAAGCATAACCCAAACCATCAACACCCCATAGAATGAAGCACACGATGTTTAGAGTCAGCCCCATCACAGCACTCAACGACTCGGTGATAAGATATATCTTCCCGTCGCCTTTAGCCAGCATCACAAACGCCATGCACCACGACATGGCACGCAATACTGTACCTACCACTCCCCAAGAGATATAAGTAATGATTACCTCAAATTCCTTGCTATAAAGCAGCCATACTAGCTGCGAGCGCAGCAAGATAAAGACTAGCAAGCATGGCGTGAGCACCATGAATGCGATGTTTATCTCTTGAGAGACAAAAACTCGAATGCGGCGGGCATTATTTGCCACACGCGATAAGCGTGGATAAAATTCCATGCCTAATGCAGCGAACACCAAGCCGGCATATTTATCAATCAGAGTATATCCCGCCTGATAGAAGCCCACCGAATCAGTGCCGCTATAGAGATTGAGCCATGACACGAAAGCATAGGATGCAAGCATCGCCACAAACGTGCCTAGCGTCATAAACACACCAAGTTTGATGAAGCCGGCACCCATCTTCTCAGTCTCTCGGGGCGTAACGTGAGCAGGTGGATATTCTTTATCTTTGTAGATAAACGCCGCCACGACCACGCATAACGCATAGGCGACAATCGACGGCAGCACACTGTTCTCACGTAGGAAATAGAACAGTGGTATGGAGATGAACAGACCGCCAAGCACACCACTCACTGTGACACGCGCCAGGCGTTTGAGTTTCGACAGTCCCTGAAGTACCGCATATTCGCCATTAGTTAGCGCCATAAACAGCACAGCCACTGCCAGCGCCACAAAATGCCACTCATGGGTGTAATCTCCAAAAGAGAAACGGCTGAGAAACGGCGCCATGCCCATTGTGAGCAATGCTCCGCCCATTCCCAGCCACAGCGACCAGCGACGCACCACAGTGACAATGCGCGCTATAAGTGTCGCGTCGCGCTGCTCTACCGCCTGAGAAATGTCGCGCACACTGCTGTTGCGCACACCCAGATTAGTAGCAGTGTTCATCATCTCTAGCGCCTGGTTGTAGATACCAAAAAGTCCCACTCCCAGCGGACCTATCCACAACGCCACAAGCTTAGTGCGAACTATCGAGCACAATATCGTCAAGACCTGAACACCTCCAAAGATGCCCATCGCCTTGAGTATCACTTTTGACAATCCTTCACGCTTGCTCATTGGTCCTTCGGTTCTTTTTAATCTAGAGACACAAGATTTCCAAAAAATCTATATTATCTAGGGCTTACTCGACACTTATCTTAAACGTGTTATAAACAACCCCTCGCCCACCCAAGCGGCACTTTTGGCGCACTAGACCTTCGTTGAGATACAGACCGCCGTTCTCGGTTGAGATACCGAAGTCAAAATAGCGATACCCAGCCTGAGATGTTTCCTTGATGAGGCAATCGAAGAGCAAAGTCAACGCCTTCAGTTCGCGGCCGTGTTCGGTCGAGGCAATATACTGACAATGAGCCACCTCATTGCCACAATAGTACATCACCACGCCAGCAAGGATTTCATCGCCAAGCATAGCGGTATAGAGTTTGATATTCTCGGGAAAGCGAGAATGCAACAACATTATCTCATCGAGTGAATGGACTGGATGCTTGCCATATTTCTCTATGAGAAGGCCATCAAGCATATCCCAATAGCCCTGCCAGTTACTAGATTCAGTCACTTCTACCCCACTCTTGACCGCTAGATTGACATTGCGCTTGTTGCCTCGGTCAAAAGGCAGCGGTTCATCAAGGTCAATAGTAGTGGAGATGTTGCTCTCGGCAAGCACGCCTCCTGCCCTAAAGATGGCATAAAGATCTTCCTCGCAAGGATAACGGTGATAGATGTGCGGCACTGGCTTATAAATAATTTCCGCTATGCCCTCGTCTTGAAAAAACTGCATGGCGGCATCCCACACTTCAAGCATGGTAGTGACATCAAAATGCCGCAGCGGCACTAGCCAACTGCCATAGGTGAGACCACGATGACTATAGAGTTTTTCGCCTTCTCGACACGCGGGCAACACGGCAACAATCTTGTCTCCATCACGCGCCACAAGCGAGAAATCAGCGAAGCGGTCGCTGTGATAGTCCATATAGTCACGCAGATGCAGGAATGTGCCGTTACGAGAGTTTCTCACGGCATCATCCCACTCTTGTTTGCTCTGTGGACTGTATTTTTCAATTTTTATCATGCGTTCAATTACCTCCAAGCAATTGCATTATATCCTTGCCTTCGATGCGCTTGTAGTTCTTGGGAATATTGGTGTCGATGGTGAAACTCTCATTCCACTGTATGTCCTTATACTCCAACTCAAGTTTCAGAGAATTGCCGTTGAGTTTAGTCGAAACTTTAGCCTCAGTAGCGACTTTTCCTGCTACACTGCCTTGCACTTTGCCGTAGGTCACGCTGTAGGTTGAAGCGCCTGAATTGCTCGGGATAACGTTGAGCGACACAATATTGTTGCGACCGTCATACACAAAATTGTAATCAAAACCCTTGTACTGAGTCTTGGGAGTGAGCACAACCTTGTTGTCAACTACGCTAACATTGAAATCATCTTTCAAATCCTGTGTCAACGAACCTTTACCCAACTCAAATGCGCGCCCTAAGAATATATCTTGCAAGGCGCCCACAGTTACTGGGATACCATTGGTGAGCAGCGATGCCTTCTCAAGGATATAACGCTTGTGCAACTTATCGACGAGCAAGATTGAATCGCCATTAATCACCATCTTGGCGGCTTCGATGCCCAGCACAGGACGCACCGACACATAAATGCTCTTGTTCCTGATCATCTTCATCTGCATCGATGAACTCAGCGACTTGCTACCCGAACCTATCTCCACATTGCCGCCGCTCTTGAATGTGCGCCAATCGGCCTGATAGTATGCCGAAATGTCAACTGTTTCATTGGTCACTGTAACTGCGTCATTGTCCACCTCAATTGGCACCACTTTCTTAGAGCAAGATGTCATTGAGACAATAGCGAGCAAAAACAATGCAACTATCTTAAATGAGTTTTTCATCATAATCTTATTCTTCAAAATATGTCTTATTTTCTACTTTTCGTTTCAGTATATCGCTGTCGGGACTGAGCTCGAGTGCCTTCTCCCATTGCTTTACAGCTTCTTCCTTGTCTCCGGTCATATATAGGATATCACCATAGTGCTCTATGATATCAGCGCTTGGTTCATCGGCATTATTAATCGCCGATCTTATATAGAACAGCGCCATGTCATAGTTCTTCTTCTTGAAATACACCCAGGCATAAGTGTCGATAAAAGTGGCGTTATTTGGATTTGCATTGACTGCCTTAGCCGCCATGCTCTCGGCCTTGTCAAGGTTCTTGTCACTGAGCGAGAGGAAATAGGCATAATTGTTCATCACGCTGGTGTTGCTCGGACAGATGCTCAAGGCTTTATCATATAGCTCAAAGGCGCCAATTGAGTCACCCATCGCTACCAGCACATCGCCCTTGCCACCCAAGAGATCGCTGTAAAGCTCGTTATCTTTCACGCTATCCACTTTTGTCAAGGCGTTGTCGTAGGTGTCGATTGCCTTGTCATATTCCTTCATCTGATAGTACAATGGAGCAATATACCGATACAAGTCCATATTATCGGGATTGAATTCCAGGGCTTTCTTAGCAGCCTCAATGGCTTTAGGATAATTTTCATCCATCACGTTGACCACCATCAATCGTTGCCAAGCATCAGCATTGGTGGGGTCAAGGTCAAGGCCATAGCCCAACTCCTCAACGGCATGCTTATAGTCTTTCATCGTAGAGAAATACATGCTGTATAATTCGTGAACCTTAGGCTCCAGCGGATGTTGCTCTATCAATACCTTGAAGAGATTGTTTACGCGATCGGTAGAATCGTTGCGCATGATTTGGGTAGATGTGTATTGCGTCAGCACTTCAAGTTTGGTGTCAACGTCCAGACCTGGGGCTACAAGAGCGTTATAAATCTCCTTGTCATAGTTGATGGAGTCACCCTTGGCATCATAATACTGGGCTTTGGCAAAATACACATTGCCATTGTCGGGTTCCAGTTCTTGTGCGCGGTCGAGGTAATGCAGGGCACTGTCGGGCATGTTAAACTGATTAAACATCTCGCTCATCACAAGGTTGTAACTCACATTGGCTGGCGCGGTGTTGTATAGGTTTCGCATCTGCTGGATGGCGCCAATGGTATCGCCTATTTCGGAACACAGTGCAGCTTTATAGGCAGTAGTCTCTATCGACTCGCCCTCAAACTCCTCGATGCGCTCATACACCTTCAGCGCCTCTTTAAACTTCTCGTTGCGCACGTATGCCGACGCCAGTCTCATCTGAACCTCAGTCTTCGTTGGGTTGAGTTCGGCAAGTTTCTCCATCACCGCAAGACCCATATCATTTTTGCCTAATGTCATGCAAGCATCGCTGAAATAGGTCGCCTCATAGTAGTCCTCGGGATGTGCGTCCACATGCTTCTTCATCAACGCGATACCACGCTCCATATCTTGTTGGGTGGAGTTGTCCTTCAACAACAGCAGATAGCCATAATAATAGGCCGCTGCGGTGTTGGTGGTATCAAGATTGTGAGCATACTTTATCAGGTCAAAGTAAGCAGCTATGCTATCGCTTTCCTTCAGGGCATGCGCCTGCATATAGATGTAATCGGCCTTGCGCTTGTCTTGCAGCGATATCCCAGTAGAGCCTGTCGTGCTCTTGCTGTTTTTCGCCATCGCTGGACCAACAATAGCCATCACGATAAGCGCTATTGCTGCTATGTTGAAAAATTTCTTCATTATATTTTCCTTGATTGTATTACTTACTTCCTGTGTGTCCAAAGCCACCTGCGCCTCGCTCGGTGTCGCTAAGTTCTTCAACCTGCATCCACTCAACAGTAGAATGTCGTGCCACCACCATCTGACACACACGCTCGCCATTCTCAATGGTCTGTGGCTCTTTGCCGAGGTTGGCAAGTATCACGCACACCTCGCCACGATAATCAGCGTCGATAGTGCCAGGCGTGTTAAGCACTGTGAGACCACGTTTCAATGCCAGTCCGCTACGAGGCCTGATTTGACACTCATAGCCTGGTGGCAACTCAATATAGATACCCGTTGGGATGAGAGCGCGCTCCATAGGTTGTAGCACCACAGGTTCGCTGAGCCATGCCCTGAGATCCATGCCCGCACTCAACTCAGTGCTATATGCTGGCAGAGCATTGGGGCTCTTGTTCACTATTTTAACTTCTACTTTGTCAATCATATTATTATATAAACGAAATATTATACTAATTATTGAAAATACTTGACAACATCTTTCACGCTTCCCACGATTTTGCCATCGGGCAGAGTGATCTTATCGGCAGCAGCAACATTGAGCGCGAAGGGTGATGTCTCATCTATAGCTATGCCGTTGCGCAGCAATGCATTGGTCATGCAACGTGCCAAGTTAGAATCGTCACAGACGAGTTTAACCTTTACTCTTGTAGGCAACTGCGCCTCATAGTCACACAAGTTGCCATTGAAGAAGATTGACGTGTCGCCAAATACCCTATCCATAGCGCCACTCATCACCACTTGCTCGGTAGTGCCAGTAACCACCTCACGGTCGTTGGTGATAACCCAAAGCTCATCGGCAAGCAACAGCGACTGAGAGATGTCATGGCTCGACAACAACACGGCCTTGTTCTGTTCATGGGCTAACTTATGCAACAACTGCATTGTCTCGATACGACTCGCCACGTCGAGGAACGCTGTGGGCTCGTCAAGCACGATGATAGGCGTCTCTTGCGCCAAGGCTTTGGCAATCATTGCCTTCTGACGCTCGCCGTCACTAAGGCTCGCCACATGCTGCTGCGCCTTATGCGATATTCCCACAGCCTCAAGGCACTGATTCACCACATCTTTGTCGTGCTTGCTCAATCGTCCCAGAAATCCTGTATGAGGTTGGCGACCAAGCCCAACAAGCTCACTAATGGTGAACGCTCCGCCCATAATGCGCTCAGTAGCCACAAGTGCCACTAGCTTTGAGAGTTGATGCTTAGTGATTGATGATGAAGGCTTGCTGTTAATCTCCACACTGCCCTCAATAGGTGCATTGTCGCAGGTTATGGCTCTGATTAGCGTTGATTTGCCAGCGCCGTTTCGTCCAAGTAATGCCACCAATGAACCTTGCTCAAGTGTCAAATTCAGTTCCTTAAGCAAAATGGTTTTCTTGCCTTTTTGCCCAAATCCAACCGCCATATTATGTGTATGTAGTATTGCCATAATCAGTTGAAATAGTTAATCTTGCGACGGTTGATAATTATATATATAATGATTGGCACGCCAATGATTGGAGTGATGGCATTGATTGGAATGATGCCATGAGGAGACGACACACTGATAAGTGTGCACAGTAATGCCGTCACTGCGCCAGTAAGCATCGTCACAGGCATCAATCGACTATGGTCGCTTGTGTTAAGTGCAAGACGAGCGATGTGCGGCACCACTAAGCCCAAGAAACCTATAGGACCGCAAAAAGCAGTGACTACGGCAGTGAGCACGCCAGTAATGAGCAACAGCAAGTTGCGAGTGCGGTGGGTGTTCACACCCAAGTTCTGAGCATATCTTGTACCTAGTAACAATGCATTAAGGGGCTTAATCATTAGCATAGCCGCCACCAGTGACAGAACTATCACTATCGCAAAAATCGGCATTTGGTCGAGCGACACGCCTGTGAAATTACCAAAGCCCCAATACACATAACTCTGAAGTCCCTGCTCGGTCGCTACCGAGTTAAGCAACGATATCACACTCGAAGCAAGGTAGCTAACCAAGATACCCATAATGAGCAGCATCGTCGAACTCTTAACAATCGACGCAAAAACCATAAGAATGACCAGCACTACGCCAGCCCCGATGACTGCGGCAAGCAATGTAGCAAAGTACCCACCTATCGAGTCTCCATATACGCCACCTATTGTACCGCCCATGGCAAGCATCACTATTGCCACACCAAGGCCTGCACCTGTCGAGACGCCTAAGATTGATGGTCCGGCAAGGGGATTGTTAAAGGTTGTCTGCAGCAGCAGTCCACTCACGCTCAATGCCGCTCCGGCAAGCATCGCTGTCAATATCATTGGCACGCGCGACTCCAGCACTATCGTGTTGAGCGCCTCGTTGCCACTGTCTTTCCCCATCAAAATGGAGAAAATCACATTTGCATCAATATCCACCGAGCCAAAAAGTAGACACGCCACCATAAGCACCAGCAGCATAAACGCCAGCACTATAGTAACGATAGCAAACCTATGTGAACCAAGATTGGTCATTGTGAATTAATATATTATTGCTCAATTTTCTTGAAAAACTGCAATTGATAGTCAATCTCCTGGTCGGGATGGAAAATCTTGAAATATTCCATCAGAAGCACCTCAGGGTGGAATGGGAAGCGATCAAAGAAGTGACTAGTGTTAGTGTCGCACACATACACCTCACCCGTTTTGTAGGCCTTGAATTTCTCGTTAAGGGAGTAAGATGCTTTCAAGTCGGAAAGAGTGCGTATGGCGGGAGATTTCAACAGCCAGATGTCTGCATTCTGAGCCTTTGCAAGCACCTGGTTGAAATCGAGGGTGAGCGAACCAGTATTCTTGTCATTCGCCCATGGATAATTGCCGCCTGCATCCTTTATAAACTGTGCCATATAGCTTTGTCCGCCTGGCACATTCCAGATGCCGCTAATCACATTCTCGGTAAGCACAATAGGACGTGAGAGTTTCTTGCTCGACACCATATCTTTCACGTTTTGGTAATCGGCAACAACCTTGTTATATATTTTATCGGCAATATCGCGCTTGCCCAACAGTTCGCCATAGAATTTTATCCATTCTGCCCTTCCGAGCGGAGTAAACTCCATATAGTCGGCGCATTCTATAATAGGGATTTTCAGGTCCTTTATCTTTCCATAATCAGCCTTCTGATAAGGCGACAGAAGTATGGCATCAGGATTCATTTGAATAACCTTCTCAATTGTGGGTTGCATGGAGTTACCGCAGTCAGTAATGACGCCATCAGCAAGGCCTGCAGCTATCATATCGTCGTTGAAATACTGCGCGTCGCACACGCCTTTTATTGCCTGAGGCGAACTAAGTTCCTTAATAATGCTTGAGTGTACCGAAGAATATACCAGTATGTTACTCACTGGAGTACGCACCAAAGTGCCCTCGGGTAGATCTTTTGGCAGTTCACTATCGCGAGGCACTAAGATATAGGTGTGAAGCAGTGTAGTGGTGTCCCACGGATTGGTGATTTCAACCTTAGTGTATCCCTTGTTGTGTTCTATAGAAATCAGTTTTGCCTCATCCATGCCCACCTTCTCGCTAGGGCGACTGGTATTGCGGCAAGCACCCAATGCAATTAGCATCACAAGTGCCAAAAATGATAAAAAATACTTTCTTGTCATCATCAAAAAGGCTTCTACAAATAAAACTTACAAAGATACAACTTTTTTTGCTATAAAACGGCATTCTCTACAAAACTTTGCAACTTAGTTGCAGAAACTTTGCCATAACTTTGCAGCCATAAAACTTATAAAGCTATGGCACACAATCATCATTCACATTGCGACTGCTGCTCACATGAGCATAATGAATCTGTTCATGAGCACCATTACGAGCACGAGCATCATCATGAGCATGGCAGTTTAAAGAAGTCAATAATCCTTATCGCCGTCACTGCGGTGCTGCTGGTTATTGCGGTTATAATCGAAAAAACATGCAACCTTTCCACATGGCAATTGCTGCTTATTTATCTCGTTCCTTATCTGCTAATCGGCCACGATACTCTAAAGGAAGCAGCCGAAGGAGTTGCGCATGGAGACGCTTTCAATGAGCATTTCCTTATGTCGATAGCCACAATTGGCGCGCTTTGCATCGGTTTCCTGCCTGGTGCCGAGACACAATTCCCCGAGGCGGTGTTTGTGATGCTGTTTTTCCAGGTGGGCGAACTGTTTGAAGGCTATGCCGAGGGCAAAAGCCGCGAGAGTATAGCGCACCTGATGGACATACGCCCCGACATAGCCAACGTGGAACGTGACGGCAAGTTACTAAAAGTAAACCCCGAAGAAGTGGCTGTTGGCGAGATTATCGTTATCAAACCAGGCGATAAAGTGCCGCTAGACGGGGTGGTGATAGAAGGAACTACTGCACTCAACACTGTGGCGCTCACAGGCGAGACTATGCCACGCGACGCTGGCGAAGGCGACGAAGTGATTTCGGGCTGCGTGAACCTATCGGGAGTGATTAAGGTGCGCACCACCAAAAATTTTGGCGAAAGCACTGTATCGAAGATTATCGACCTTGTGGAACATTCCAGCGACAAGAAATCTAAAACAGAGACGTTTATCACACGTTTTGCACGAATCTACACCCCTATTGTAGTGTTAGCGGCGGTGCTGCTGGCTGTGGTACCATTGTTTTTTGGCGGGGCGTTCCACACATGGCTTTACCGCGCTTTGATGTTCCTGATTGTGTCGTGTCCCTGCGCATTGGTAATCAGCGTACCGCTAGCATTCTTTGGAGGCATAGGTGGTGCTTCACGACAGGGAATCCTCGTTAAAGGCGCGAGCTATATGGATGTGCTGGCGCAGGTTGACACTGTCGTTTTCGACAAGACAGGTACGTTGACACATGGACAGTTTGAGGTCTCGGCAGTGCATCCCGACATCTGCGACGAGCACCAGCTACTACACCTCGCAGCTCATGTGGAGCATTTTTCCACTCACCCAATTGGAGCAGCTTTGCGCAACGCCTTCCCTGACGAGGCCACCGACGGATGTACAGTGACCGATGTAAAAGAGATTTCTGGCCAAGGCATTAGGGCTATAGTAGAAGGCAAAGTAGTGTGTGTGGGCAACACACGCATGATGGATGCCGTGGGAGCTAAGTGGCACGACTGCACCCACATTGGCACGATTATCCATGTGGCAATCGATGGAGACTATGCGGGTCATATTGTCATCAACGATAAAATAAAGGAGGAAAGCGCACAGGCTATTGCCGACCTGAAAGTGGCTGGTGTAAAGCGCATTGTCATGCTCACAGGTGATCGCAGCGAGGTGGGTGAGGATGTGGCTCAAAGACTTGGAATCGATGAACATTATTCCCAACTGTTACCTGCCGACAAGGTGGCTCATGTAGAAAGACTGCTCACCGAGAAAACTCAAGGCAACGCTCTCGCATTCGTGGGCGACGGCATCAACGATGCGCCAGTGCTAGCGCGTGCCGATGTGGGCATCGCTATGGGTGGCTTGGGCAGTGACGCCGCCATTGAGGCTGCCGATGTAGTGCTGATGGATGACAAGCCAACCAAAATCGCACGCGCCATCGCCATAGCACGCCACACCTTGAGCATCGCGCGTCAAAATGTGTGGTTCGCAATCGGTGTAAAACTAGCCGTACTTGTTCTAGCAACATTAGGCATCGCCACGATGTGGATGGCAGTCTTTGCTGACGTTGGCGTCACCGTCCTCGCCGTCCTCAACTCCATGCGAGCACTTAAATAACACACAATTGACGCCCTCTCATTTAGTTGAGAGGGCGTCAATTGTGAATTGTCACGATCACGTTCCCGTTCCCGATTTCTGCATTATTTAATCCTTTTCTCCCAAGCTTTGCGTAGCTTATTGTCCTTAAGCGATTTCAACTCTTGTTGGAGAGCAGACTTAAAATCTTCATCATCCCCTATACTTTTCTTTATAGTTTCCATGCACTTGCTCTTGGGGTGCTTGTTAAGCCAAGACAGCCACAACTGCGGGTTCCTGAGGACCATGCCTTCTAATTGAGTTTCAAGATTTCCTATACAATTAGCGACAATATATAACCCTTCACTGGACATAGACATATTGTCACCAAAGTCATTAAGCATTACATTAAACTTTTTCAGAAGAGATTCCAGCTTATTGGGAGTATCTTTATTCTCTTTGCTCACTGGATTGGTACAGAAATTTATCACTTCCATTCCATCTCCTAAAGTCTGGCATTTCTCTCTATCAGTACTATTATTTCCTCTGCCAGGAACTTCCTCGTTCCACACAGCGTGCTGCTTATTTCCTGACTTCGATTTAGAGATTATTCCCGATTTGTCAACCTCATATTCCATCGTCACGCTGCCCCTCTCTGTAGTCTCAACACCCATATCTTGAACGTTGACATAAGTCACATACTTGCGGGTAACGCTAACCATATTCTCTTTAAGATCTATTTCGGGAGTTCCTGCACTCATTTTATTGCCTTTGGGATTTGTAGGGTCACAAGCACAAGTAATGTCATCTTTTCTCAGCAGTAATGCGCCATCTATGATGCCTCCATCGGACTTATAGGTCACCACATAGTAATCATAATCTGCCCTAAGCACTGCGATGACATAATTATCTGATTGCTTGAATTGTGTGATAAAGATCTCTTCCTCCTCAAGGTCACTGGTCGAGCCACAATACACGCCTTTGAGGAATTTCACATTCAGTGACACGTCAAGTTTTGTATCGTTGCCAAAACATTCCAAAGTCTCACCATTGATTCTCAACCTAATTGGGCTCATGGCACTAACTGTAACAACAAGCGACATCAGCAACATCACAAGAAGAACTTTTGTCTTTTTCATATCCAATTATTTTGTATATATAATTTTTTATTCCAATCTAGCGAAGCGGCAAGCTACTTAAGCCTCCTCTCCCAAGCTTTGCGCAGTTTCTTGTCTTTGAGCGATTTTAATTCTTTCAATAGTTCTGTCCTAAAGCTCTGGTTAGTCCTTAAAGAATTATTCACGATTTCCATGCTTTTGCTTTCTGGTTTCTTTTCAAGCCAAGAGAGCCACACCTTAGGGTTGCGCAGTACCAATCCTGCTTGTTGGGAAGCAAAAAAACTAAAGCAATTGGAGATATCAGAAGCAGCATTCCTAAGCCGGGGGTTATGCAACATAGCTTCAAACTGGCCTAAGGTTTTATCTATCCTTTCGGGGCTTTCCTCGTTTTCTTGGCTCACGGGTTCGGTATAAAGCGACAAGAAATTCATTCCGAGACCTAACGATCGGCACTTGTCGCTCTCGGTAATAGTTTTCTCCCCGCGGTTGCCAGGGACACTCATGTTATCTGCTTCGGTCCACTTAGAGTAGAATTGATTGGTCTCGACAGAAATTTTTCCTGATTCGTCCACGACATAGACCTTTGTCCAACTGCCGTCCTCTGTGAGGACAGGACCACCAGGCTGGTGCACATTCACGCCTGTCGTGAAGTTGCGTGTCACGCTCACTTTGCCATCCTCAAGCATTACAGTTGAGGAATTAGAATACATCTTATTGTCACCAGTGTTTGAATAGTCACAACCCATAACAATATCTCCATCGTGCAACAGGAAAGCTCCGTCGATGATTCCGCCTTTGAGCTTATAAGTCCCCAAATAATAATCTCCCCCAGTTTTCAGCACTGCAATAGTGTAATTATCGGCATGCTCAAAATCGGTAATGAAAATTTGATTGTCGGCAAGTTCTCTCATCGTGCCAATATACACGCCCTTGAGGAACTGCTCGTTCATTGACTCCGGAACTAAAGTTCCGTCATTACCTCGAACCAAACTCACTCCGTTGATTCTCAGCTCAACAGGAGTCATCGCAGTTGCTGTAATAGCAAGCGACATCAGCAACATTACAAGAAGAACTTTTGATTTTTTCATATCCTATTTCTTTTCTTGATTTAATTCTTTTTATACCAAACTAGCGAAGCGGCTAACTATTTTAGCTTTTTCTCCCAGGCCTTACGCAGTTTCTTATCTTTAAAAGATTTCACCTCTTTCAGAAGTTCACTCTTAAAGTCCTTGTCATTTTCTAGATATTTATTAAAGATTGACACACTTTTGCTCTCAGGGTTCTTGTCAAGCCATTCTAGCCACACCTTCGGGTTGCGCACAACCAAACCTTTTAGGCGAGACTCCATATATGACCTACTTTTTAATAAATCAGAAGCATCTCTATTCCTGACACTTTTTATCATGTTTTCAAACTGGTTAAAGAGCATTTCCAACCTTCCAGGTGTCTCATCATTTTCTTGGCACACGGGTTCAGTATAAAGCGACAAGAAGTTCATTCCAAGGCCTAACGTGCGGCACTTGTCACTCTCTGACACCTTGCTTCCACCACGGTTACCTGGGACGATCATGTTTTCTTTCTCAGTCCACTTAGAGTGAAATATGTTGGATGAAACCGAAATCTTTCCCGATTCGTCAACGTCATACATCCTTGTCCAGCTACCATCCTCAGTAAGGTGTTTGCCACCTTTCTCATACACATTCACGCCTGTCGTGAAGTTGCGTGTCACGCTCACCTTACCATTCTCAAGCATAACAGTCGAGGAATTAGAATACATCTTATTGCCACCAGGGTTTGTGTAGTCACAACCCATAACAATATCTCCATCGTGCAACAGGAAAGCGCCGTCAATGATTCCGCCTTTGGGTTTATAAGTAGCCAAATAATAATCTCCTCCTGTCTTCAGCACTGCAATAGTGTAATTATCGGTATGCTCAAAATCGGTGATGAAAAATTGCTTGTCGGCAAGCTCACTCTTCGTGCCAATATACACGCCCTTGAGGAATTGCTCGTTCATTGACTCCGGAACTAAAGTTCCCTCATTACCTCCTCTAACCAAACTCACTCCATTGATTCTCAACTCAACAGGTGTCATTGCAGTCACTGTAACTGCAAGCGACATTAGCATAACTGCTAAAAAACAATTCTTTCTCATAACCAAGTTATTTTTTGTTTTAAGATTTTGAATACAAAGATAATATCTCACTTTTAAAACAGCAACAATATTCATTGTTTTTGATAAGAATTTTACCAAATGGTTTAATTTTCAATCTTAAAAGACCATCAATAGTGCCAAGAATATCACGACTCGGCCCAACTACCCGAGTCGGCCGAATTCTGACCTCATATAACTGAAATCTGAAATCTTTTAATTATCGTTGACTGCGTCTTTGATAGGCTGCACCTCGGCATAAAAAATAAAAAAACTTTGTTTATTATTTTGTTCTGCTCTCGGCTTGCACTATCTTTGCATCATAATAAAAAACAACCATCATGAAACAACGATTTTCTATACTATTGGCGGCGATTGCTATGTGCCTGGCAGGCAACGCCCAAGTTACCCAAGTTTTTGAATTGAGCAATTGGGAGTTCAGCCGCAGTAATGATAAGAGCGACGATGGCCTCGCCCACGCGCTCTGGAATAATGTCACTGTCCCCCACGACTGGGCGATCAGCGGACCATTCGATAAGAAATGGGACCTGCAAGTGGTCGCAATCAAGGAAAACGGCGAGGAGAAAGCCACCGAGCATAGCGGACGTTCGGGAGCACTGCCCTGGATTGGAGAAGGACGTTATAGGACTAGCATACTCCTACCCGCTGGAACCGAGCGCGCTGAGCTGCTCTTCGACGGCGCAATGAGCGAGCCTGTAGTGTATCTCAACGGCGAGGAGGTGGGACGATGGGCCTACGGCTACAACGCCTTCCGCGTGGACCTGACACCACATCTGATAACAGGCAAGGACAATCTTGAGATAGAAGTTCGCCTCAAGAACGTGGAGGAAAGCAGCCGCTGGTACCCCGGAGCGGGACTCTTCCGCCCTGTGAAACTAATCACCAGCGGACGTGTAGCATTCGACACCTGGGGCATGGATATCCACACCATGAAGGTGGAGAACGACACAGCCTTCGTTGCTGTCAACTCCACACTCAACGGCTGCGTGGCAGGTGACCACCCAGTAATAACTGTCGAAATTATTGACCGTGAAGGTAAGGTCGTTGCCGAGACGCAACGCCGTATCGCCTCCGACGGCTACTGCCGCATGGAGCTGACGATGCCTCACGCCAACCTATGGTCGCCTGAGTCTCCTTATCTATATAAGGTACACACCACTGTCGCCCTTGATGACAATATCGTGGACGAACGCACCGACAACCTGGGAGTGCGCACCGTGTCCTTCAGCAAGGAGCACGGTTTCCAACTCAATGGCGTGACACGCAAGTTCAAAGGCGTATGCCTGCACCATGACCTCGGTCCACTAGGCGCAGCAGCCAACAAAGCCGCCCTGGCACGACAAATCAAGATAATGAAAGAAATGGGTGCCGATGCCATCCGCACCTCGCATAATATGCCTTCAACATGGCAGATGGAACTCTGCGACAGCCTAGGCATGATGGTGATGGCCGAGAGCTTTGACTGCTGGAAAGACCCAAAGGTGAAGAATGGCTATAACCGCTTCTGGGACGAATGGTGGAAGAAAGACATCTACAACCTTATCATGAACCACCGCAACCACCCCTGCATCGTGCTGTGGAGCGTGGGCAACGAGATTCCCGAGCAATGGAAAGAGGAAGGCGCTGAGCGATATGCCGCTCTTGTGCGCTGGTGCCACATCCTCGACCCAACCCGCATGGTGACCTGCGGCATGGACAATCCTGACGCCGACATCAAATGTGGCTTTGCCCAGCAAGCCGATGTGCCAGGCTTCAACTACCGCACACACCGTTATGAGAACTGCATCAAGCAACTGCCTCAGGGCTTTGTTCTAGGCAGCGAGACCGCCTCAACGCTGAGCAGCCGTGGCGAGTATTTCTTCCCTGACACCTGTGCCACAATGCTTGCTCACGAAAATGGCCAGTGCTCAAGCTACGACACTGAATATTGCTGGTGGAGCAACCTCCCTGATGATGACTGGCGATTGCAAGACGACTTCGATTGGACTATTGGCGAGTTTGTGTGGACAGGTTTCGACTATCTTGGCGAGCCCACCCCCTACGACGCCTACTGGCCATCGCGCAGCAGTTATTTCGGCATCGTTGACCTCGCTGGCCTGCCTAAAGACCGCTACTATCTCTACCGAAGCCATTGGAACAAGGAAAGCCACACAATCCATCTGTTGCCGCACTGGACCTGGCCCGACCGCAAAGGCAAGGTGACACCAGTTTACTGCTATACCGACTATCCCACTGCCGAACTCTTTGTCAACGGAAAGAGTCAGGGCAAAATCACTAAAGACCCAAGCACTCGCCTCGACCGCTACCGTCTGCGCTGGCGCAACGTGGTGTATGAGCCAGGTGAGATAAAGGTTGTAGTCTATGATGAGAACGGCAAGAAGGCTGGCGAGAAGAAGGTGAAGACCGCAGGCAAGCCAAACCGACTGCAGCTTGACGCCGACCGCTCAATTCTTACTGCCGATGGCAACGACCTTGCATTCATCACCGTGAGCCTTATTGACAAGAACGGCACTCTCCTACCCGATGCCGACGATGATTTGCAATTCTCGGTCGAAGGTGCTGGCACCTTCCGTGGCGCGTGCAACGGCGACGCAACTTCGCTACAAGTGATGACCGAACCACAGATGAAACTTTTCCACGGCCAACTCGTGGTAGTAGTCCAAACCACCAAAACGCCAGGCGATATCACACTGAGAGTAAAAGGCAATAAAGGCTATCTGAACAGCACAATTAAGCTACACTCAAAATAACAACAAAGAATCATGAAACTGAGTCTAAAACATCTTTTGCTGCTTATTGCAGTACTATCAATATCTTTATTTGTTAAAGCGCATGAGTTTAATAAGCACTTTTGCGACTCGACGTTAAGAATTGACTATATTTTAAGCGGCAACGTGCACAGTCAGCAAATCTCGCTTGAGGGCATGAGCCGCATGCCAGGATGGTACGGCAAGCGACAGCACTTCACCGAGATTCCAACTCATGGCGCTGCGACAATTGAGATGCGACTCGCTTCTAGTGGCGAGATGATTTATAAGCACACTTTCAGCACGCTGTTTCAGGAGTGGCTTGACCTCGATGACGCAAAGTTGGCGCCTAAAGCTTTTGAGTGCGTTGAGCTACTGCCTATGCCACGCGACTCGGTGGTTGTGACTGTGAACCTTTACAATCACCGTCATAAGGTTATAGCCACCATTGAGCATAAGGTCTATCCCACCGATCCGACCATAGTCCATAAAGGCGAGACCGAGGTTCCAAATTATGTCATCTTAAACAAAGCCGCAAACCTCGAGCGAGGCATCAACATCGCCCTTGTTGCCGAAGGTTATACACAAGAGCAAATGGAAGATTTCCTCAACGACTGCAATAAAGGCGTGGAAGGACTTTTCAGCTTTGAGCCATTCAAGGCGATGCGCGACCGTTTCAATGTGGTTGCCGTGCTCACTCCATCACGCGACAGCGGGCCGTCAATTCCCAGTGAGGGCGTGTGGCACAACACAGCCATTGGTTCAAGTTTCGACACCTTTGGCATTCCACGCTACCTCACCACGCTGCGCATCAAGCAGATGCACGACGCGCTTGCAGGAACGCCTTACGAGCACATCATTGTGATGGTCAATACCGACCGCTATGGCGGCGGAGGCATCTATAACACCCTCAATCTGCTCATGACAAAGAACAAACGCTTCATTGAGGTGCTGGTGCATGAGTTCGGGCACTCTTTTGTCGCGCTTGCCGATGAGTATGCCTACGAAGGCGAGGAGCCCAACGACTTTCCTCTCAACATCGAGCCGTGGCCTAAAAACATCACTACCCTTGCCGATTTTGACTCGAAGTGGAAAGATTTGATGCCTTATGACCAAATCGTCATCAGCAAAGCCGATGAGAAGAACTACGACACAGAGACTGTCGGCCTCTACGAAGGCGCTGGTTGCGTTTTAAAAGGCGTTTACCGTCCTACTCCAAACTGCATGATGAAGACCTTGAAAATTCCAAAGTTCTGCCCAGTCTGCACCCGAGCAACTCAAGAACTCATTGATTTTTACACAAAATGAAAAGACTGATTCTCACTAGCTTGGCACTAATGGCTATACTTACCAGCCACGCCATCGACATTGACTACAGCAACAACGGCATGCTCGCCGCAGGCATAAGATTGGGGTCCTCGTTCTACCCTTCGTTTGACGCCGAAATAGACCTCGAGTACCGTCCATTCCGTTACATCGGTGCTCACGCGGGACTGCTGCTCATCATGCCAATAAACAGAAGTGACGATGTCGTAAAGGAACTTCCAATCGTTGATGAGACATCAAGGAAAATCAACAATTATAAAGAGGCGTCCTACCGAACGGCAGTAAGGGCTGGTCTTCAATTCACTACTCCTGCAGTGATGCTTTCTAAGGGTGAGATGGGACTATCGCTGAGACTGTCTCCTGGCATTATAATGCCGTTCCCGACCAATAAAAGAGTGAAGATTATAAACACAACAACAGAATATTATTCCGATGAATACACCTCTTTTGAGTACAAAGATCTTTCAGAGGAATATTTCGACAACTCGGGCGCCAAATTCTGCTACTGGTATGGCCGCGCTGAAATGGTTCTCGAATATGAGGAGAACTGGGAGTTTACCATAGGCTACTCCTACAGCAACTTCGACCTCTACGGCGGTGCCCGAAACATTGAGATAGATGGTACAAAACTAGTAGTTGCTGACAAGAAGCCCATGCAAAGCATCATGATTGGTCTAACATATAAATTTTAATTTGGGGATCGTGAACGGGAACGTGATCGGAGACGTGATCGGCATTTAATTTCAAACGTTATGCTTAAAGACTTGTTATATGTAGGAATTGGCGGTGCAATTGGTAGCATTTTGCGCTACCTTGTGTCGCTGGCAGTGAAATATGGAGGCACAGGATTTCCTTGGGCAACATTCATGGTCAACATCGCTGGATGCCTCGTGATTGGGTTGATATTTGGCATCACAAGTCGCAATCCTAATTTCTCCAGCCACCTAAACCTTCTGCTGGCAGTGGGTCTATGTGGCGGCTTCACTACGTTTTCCACTTTCTCAAAGGAGTGCTTGCAACTGCTGCAAACTGGCAACCATTGGATGTGCGCGCTCTACATCGTTGGTAGCGTTGTTATAGGTGTAGTAGCGGCTGCAATAGGATACATATTGACAAAATAAAATAGTTATGAGACAATTCAACGAGATACAACTTCGCGAGCTGGAGAAGATGATGAGCGGCGAGCCTTACGACGCCAGCGACAACACCGAGCTTCTCGATATACTGCAAGACACGCAGGAAATGTGTCGCGACTACAACAATATCCGGCCCTCGCATCACGACGAGAAGACAGCCCTCATAAAGCGCATTCTCGGCAAGACGGGAGAGCGGCTGAAGGTGATTCAGCCATTCTTCTGCGACTACGGCTTCAATATTGAGGTTGGCGAGAATTTCTTTGCTAACACTAATATGGTTATCCTCGACGAGGCACGCGTCACTTTTGGCGACAACGTTTTCATTGGCCCCAACTGTGCTTTCTACACGCCATGCCATCCTCTCGACGCAGAGAGCCGCAACGCCGGCAAACAATGGTCGCTGCCTATCACCGTGGGCAACAACGTGTGGCTCGGAGGCAACGTAACGGTTTGTCCTGGAGTCACCATAGGCGATGGAGCGGTAATCGGAGCTGGTAGCGTGGTTGTTAACGACATCCCCCCAGGCGTTCTTGCCGCCGGCAACCCCTGCCAAGTAATCAAAAAGATTTAATCGTACTTAGCACAACTAATCTCTACTCGACGCGAAGCGACTTCTTTAAACTCTAAACACTAAACTCTAAACTGCGCAAAGCGCATTATATAAAATGCTCTACACGCTTATAGCACTCATAATGGGATTTTGCACTCCGCTGCAGACGGCCGCCAACTCCCGCATGCGCCAGCTAGTGAGTTCGGCGCCATTGGCAACACTCATCTCATTTGCAGTGTCAACCATAGCATTAGTAATTGTTGCACTTATAGCATCCATTCCGCTTATTCCATCGCCCCAGGCGTTCCATGACGCGCCGTGGTGGTGCTGGTTTATTGGAATTATACCGCTAATCACCATAACAATCGCCATTCACCTCTTCAAGGAGATTGGCCAACTCCAGGCAATGGTGATTCCTTTGTTCAGCCAGCTGATTTTCAGCCTGTGCATAGACCATTTCGGGTGGTTTGGCTCGAGAGTGATGCCTATGACCTGGCAACGCGCCATTGGTGCCTTGCTGCTGATAGTGGGCGTGACGTTAGTAGTCATCATCCCTCGACTGAAGAGCAACAAAGCCACAACCGACAATGGTGGTCTACGCCAACTAATGTGGCAACTTGCGGCAGTTCTATCAGGCTGCCTATCGGCTGTAGTTGGAGCGATTCTTGCCTCTTTGGGACAGGTCATCGGTTCGGCAATCCAAGCCACCACAGTTCTCTTCGCCATCGCAACAGTAATCATGATTGTCTTCTGTTGTGTTAATGGCAGCGTCATCAAGGTGAGAAAAGCGTTCACCACCAATGCTCCTTGGTGGATTTGGATGGGAGGCATACTGGGAGCTATCATCGTCTATGGCAACGCATGGCTAATTCCATTGATTGGCGTTAGCGTCTTTATGATGGCACTGCTAATTGGCCAACTACTCCTCAGCCTCCTTATGGAAAAACACGGCTGGCTCGGCGCGCCAAAGAAACACATCTCCTGGACTCAATATGTCGGCATCATAATCATGCTCGCAGGAATCTTTTTGATAAAGTTTTAGAGTATAACAAATATCGCTACACAATAAAAGGAGAAACCAGTTGTGGCTTCTCCTTTTCTTAGTTATGATTTAGAATCTTATACCATTGCGAAGACATCGCTTACCGATGCTGTTATATCGCTCAGGCTTGTGTAGATGCAACTGATAAGGCCAATGAGGATAATGCCCAGTGTGCATATCCAGAGGCCTGTTGCCTCGGTCCAGTGCGATTTGAGCTTGGGTATCGCGCACTCGTCTTGACGGATAAACATCGCCTTAACCACGAGCAAGTAGTAGTAGAGTGAGATGATGGTGTTGATCAACGCAATCAAAACGAGAACGTAGATTGCTACGCTGCCTGTTTGCGCTGCGCCCACGAAGATGAAGAACTTGCTGAAGAAGCCCGCAAACGGTGGTATACCGCCGAGTGAGAACATAGCAAGCATCATCACGAAGGCAAGCCAGGGATTGGTCTTGAACAAGCCGTTGTAGTCGTCGGTGGTCACTTTGCCCGTCTGGCGCTCTATCACGGCAATCACGCCAAAGGCGGCGAGGTTGCTGAAGATGTAAACCAAGATGTAGTACATCATCGACGCCATTCCCACCTCATTGGCTGCTATCACACCAAGCATGATGTAGCCTGCCTGTGAGATTGACGAGAAGGCGAGGAAGCGCTTGAGGTTGCGTTGGCGAATGGCAAAGAGGTTACCTACCGTGATGGTGATAACAATCACCGCATAGAGCATCCACTGCCAAACGTCGGCATAAGCAGAGCCAAACACTTGCACCAAGATGATGAAAAAGGCGAAAGCCGCCGAGCCCTTGCTGATTACCGACAGATAGCTGGTAACCATTGTTGGAGCACCTTGATAAACGTCGGCAGTCCACAAGTGGAAGGGCACGAGCGAGAGTTTGAAACCAATACCTGCAATCACAAATGCCAAAGCAAGGATAAGCAGCAACGATGGCTCTCCCATAAGATAAGTAGCCAACTGGTTGAAATAGAGGTTTCCGCCCGAGAGTGCATACACGAACGAGAGTCCCATCAGCATGATTGCCGAGGAGAAGACCGCTGTGAGCACATATTTTGCTGCTGCCTCATGGCTCTCGTAATGCTTCTTCTCGAAAGCAACGAGAGTAGCAAGTGGCAGCGACGCTGTCTCAAGTCCGATGACAAATACCAGGAAGTGGCGTGCCGAAATCATCAGGTACATACCGAACAGCGTGAGCAGGATGAGCTCATAGAACTCGCCGCGACGAACGCTGACAAAGTCGCTGTTAGCCCATTTCACTGCCTGCAGCAACACGATGAATGTACCTATGTTAAGGATATTCTTTATCGCCCAGGTGGCTTTGTCGGCCTGGAACATATCGCCAAATATCAAACCTTCCTTGACTGGCAAGAATCCTAATATCATGTAGATGCCAAACGCAATGGTCGCAAACAGAGGCAGGCCTTTCTGCGTCGATTTAGGCATGAAAGTGTCATATAAGAATACGAGCAAGAACACTGCAAGCAGTCCTAACTCTTGTGGCATCATTAAAAACTGAGAATAATCCAAATTCATAATTATCTTGTATATTTTTAATTCAACACTTAGATTACATAACACTTGTCAAAGCCTTCACCACAGGATCAAAGCTGTCGCGGATGATGTTGATGAAGAAATTGGGGAAACAGCCGATGATTGCCACAGCAATGATGAGAGTGGCTGTGGAGATGCGCTCAGTGGGCTCGGCATCGGTAAGCGTGCGGTGATGCTCGTCCTGGACAGCACCATAGAGCAGTTTGCCCACAACTCGCAGGATGTAAACCGCCGTGATGACAATCGAGGTTGTAGCGACGATAGTGAGCACGCGGCGGAACATATCCTGGTGCTCAAACGAGCCAACAAATATTGTCATCTCGGCAACGAAGCCGCTCAATCCCGGCAAACCTAACGAGGCGAAACCGGCAATCACATATCCCACGCCCAAGTAAGGCATGATGTGCATCAAGCCGCCCATTTCGCGGATGTCGCGAGTGTGGGTGCGGCCGTAAATCATACCGATGAGGGCGAAAAACAAGGCTGTCATCAAACCGTGTGAGAGCATCTGGAGCACAGCACCTGTCATTGCAGTACTGTTGAACATCAAAATGGCGAATAGCACCATACCGCAGTGGCTAACCGACGAGTAAGCATTGATATACTTGAGGTCGGTCTGCACACATGCGCTGAAGGCGCCATACACGATGCTGATGCCTGTCAAGGTAAGGAATATCCATCCCATCTGCTGCGCGGCAAATGGCATGAGGTAGATGGCGATGCGGAAACAGCCATAACCTCCAAGCTTCATAAGCACACCAGCGTGAAGCATCGACACTGCTGTGGGGGCGCTGGCATGACCATCGGGTGACCATGTGTGGAACGGGAACATGGCTCCCAGCACACCAAATCCCACAAACGTGAGCGGGAAGAGATAATATTGCCATTCGTGAGGAATAGCATCTTTCTGAGCAATCTCAAGCAGGTTCATAGTGAGTGGATGACCCTCGGGAGAAGAGTGGAAATAGATGCCAATGATACCCAGCATCAGGAACGCTGAGCCGCCCATCAGCATAAGGGTGAGCTTCATGGCACTATAGGTCTTGTTACCACTACCCCACACACCAATCAGCAGGTACATCGGGATAAGTGCCACCTCATAGAACATGAACATGGTGAACAGGTCCACGCTGATGAAGAAGCCAAACACACCTGTCGAAAGAAGGAAGAACCACAGGAAGAACTGCTTGGGCAGGGGATCCATCTTCCACGAGGCGAAGACACCTGCAAAGACGATGAACGCCGAGAGCAGTATCATAACCACCGAGACGCCATCCACGCCCAATGCAAGTTTTATGTTTAGTGGCGCATACCAAGTCACATCAGAGCGCAATATCATAGGATCGGTATTACCCAATCCACGAGCCTTGAGGAAGATATACACCAGATATATAGCCAGACACACTAATGCAGTGGCACCAGTCACGGCAACGGCCCTAATCGCATCTATGCCCTTATTCTTGGTTAGCGCGAGGCCGGCAAGAGTGAGCACGGGGATTATCACGAAATAAATAAGTATATTAGAGAATATTTCCATAATCTTTACTGTTATTTAGAACCGTTGATTAAATGCAAAGAATCACTACACCGGTGATGGCTGCAAGCAGCATCGCACCAATGATATAATAGGACACATAACCCTGCACACTGCCCGACTGCATCTTGCGGATGCCGAAGGATGCGCTGTTGGTGACATTACCCATCAGATTGAAGAAACCGTCGATTATCATGCGGTCAAACCATGCAATGGGCTTACTGATACCCTGGAAGATAATCTTGTGGGTAATGAACTGGTAAAGCTCGTCCATGTAGAAACGGCGGTAGCTTGCAGTCCACAAACCCTTGAACATTGTCGCCAATTTGTCGGGAAGTGGATTTTCCTTGCGATACATAACTGTTGCAAGACCAATACCCACCAAAGCAATACCCACGCTGGCACCAGCGATTGGCCAGTTCATGTGAGTTTCAAGCGCTTGACCATTCCAAGTCACAAGGTCGCCAAATGGCACGAAACCTGCAACGCACGAGATGAGCGCCAGCACAATCAGTGGCACTGTCATTGTCCAAGGTTGGTCCTTAGGAGCATGCTCACCGTGAACCTCATGTTTCTTCCAGAAGAAGATGAGGTAGTAAATGCGGAACATGTAGAACGCTGTCATTCCAGCCACCATGCTCATCCAGAGGCCCCAGCCAAGACCTTTCTCATAGCATGCCACGAGAATCTCGTCCTTACTGAAGAAGCCGGCAAAGGGAGGAATACCCGCGATTGCCAAGCAACCTATCAGGAAGGCGATGCTAGTGATTGGCATATATTTGTGCAAGCCATGCATCTTGCTGTTCTCGTTGCTGTGAACGGCATGGATAATAGCACCAGCACAAAGGAAGAGCAACGCCTTGAACATAGCGTGAGTGAACAAGTGGAACATCGACGCCATGTAGCCAAGACCAGCCTCATGTCCGCCTATCAACTGACCATTAGCGCTGCTCACCGCAAGCGAGGTCATCATGAAGGCAATTTGAGAGATGGTTGAGAACGCCAATGCGCGCTTGATATCGCTCTGCGTGCAGGCAATCGCCGCAGCATAGAAAGCGGTGAACGCTCCCACCACGCAGATGATGTCCATAGCGCCCTGCTCCAGCACATAAAGCGGGAACAAGCGAGCTACCAGGAACACACCTGCCACAACCATTGTGGCGGCATGGATAAGCGCCGAAACGGGAGTTGGGCCCTCCATAGCGTCGGGAAGCCAAATGTGCAATGGATACATAGCACTCTTACCGGCACCGCCAATGAAGATGAAGGTCAACGCCCAACCAGTCACCGAGCAACCCATGAAGGTAAGCCCCTGAGCACTGGTGAACGCGTTGCACACCTCTCCGCCATTCTTGCCCATAATATTGATAAAGTCGAATGTCTTGGTGTAGAACGACAGAATCAAGATACCAATGAGGAAGAACAAGTCGGCAAGACGAGTGACGATAAACGCCTTCTTCGACGCGTGGTTAGCAGGTTGCAGACCATAGTAGAATCCAATGAGCAGGTAAGATGAAACACCCACCATCTCAAAGAAGATGAACATCTGGAAGATGTTGGTCGAAACCACAAGTCCGAGCATCGAGAAGGTAAACAACGCCAAGTCGGCATAGTAACGCTGGAAGCCTTTCTCGGGGTTGCCGTCGTGATCGCTCATGTAGCCCAAGCTATAGAGGTGAACCATAAACGACACCGTGCTGATAACCACCAGCATCATTGCCGAGATTGGGTCGAGAAGCACACCTAGCCTTACCACTAGCTTGTCGGCATAGAACGAGAGCCAAGTCCAATCGACAGGAACTAACTGTTGATATACACCATCAACCTTCTGAGGTCCTTCACCAAAGAAATAAACAAACGCTATGGTATATGCCAGAATTGTTGTTACAGCCATACCCAGCACACCTATCACACCGGTAATCTTGCGAGGCATCTTTACGCCCACAAGTCCCAGGAACAGGAACATAAACAGTGGTATGGCAAGAACTAATATTGTACTATCTAGTATTTGCATAACTGTTTAGAATTTCATTTTAGTAATTTGGTTAATATCAACTTTCTTCGCTACTCGATACACGTTGATGATGATAGCAATGGCCACGGCAGTCTCGGCGGCGGCAATCGCTATGGCAAACAGGCTGAAGAACATGCCTTCGTGACCAGCAGGGAACAAGTAACGGTTGAAGACCGCAAAATTGATGTCAACAGCATTGAGCATCAACTCAAGCGAAATCAACATCGCGATCATATTCTTGCGGGTAATGAACCCGTAAACTCCACATCCAAACATGATGAGGCTCGGAATGAGATACATTAATAATGATAGTTTCATTTTCTTCTCTCCTTTCTTTTAATTAACGTTTACGGGCAATTACTATAGCACCAATAATGCAAGCCAGCAACAGCACACTCAATGCCTCAAAAGGCAACAGATAGCCTTTGTTGCTGAGCAAGTCAGTACCTAACTTGTCGATAGTGTAATTATCGGTGGTCGCCAACTCCACAGCTTCTTTAATCTTCATGAAACTGAAAAGTGCGACTCCACACACTAGAACTCCCAACCCACACGCAGTGAGCCCCATGGCTCGGCGATGCGACGTGAGCGCCTCGGAATCCTCACCAGGCTTGTGAGTGAGCATGATAGCAAACACAAACAAGACGACTATACCACCGGCATAAACGGCAATTTGTGTAGCACCCAAGAACTCATAATCCATCTGGAAGTATATGCCGGCAGTTGCCAAGAGCACAAACAGCAGATAGGTTGCTGAGCGCAAAATCTTCTTCGTCGTCACTGAGAGCACCGAGAAGACGATGATCGCCAGTGCGAACACGAAATACATGATTACATTTCCAATTGAATCCATATTATTCTTCTTTTTTATCTGCGTTAGGTGACTGAACATCGGCAGCAGTCTCCTTCGCTGGCTCTGCGGCCTCGGGCTTCTCAGCGGGCTTAGCCTCAGGCTTGACCTCAGGCTTTGGAGCTGCGGCAGGCTTTGCTGCTGGTTCAGGAGCGGGTTTCTCTTTCTCGGGCAGGTAATTTAGCTGCTTGAGAAGCGCCTCACGGCGGAATACCGCCTGCTCAAAGTCGTTAGAGAACTTGATGGCATCGGTAGGACAACTGGTGACACAGAGTCCGCAGAAGGTGCAACTTCCCAAGTCATACATATACTTGTCGAGCTTCATCTTCTTCTTGCCATTTGGCAGGTCAACCATGCGGGTGATAATCTGAATCGTGCCATTAGGGCAGTTGCGCTCGCACGTCTTGCATGCGATGCACTTGTGATAACCCTCCTCGTCATAGATGAACTGCAACGTGGCCCTAAATCTCTCGGGGATTTCAAGCTCTGCCCTATTCTCGGGATATTGCTCGGTGACCTTCTTGGTAAAGAGCTCTTTACCTGTCACCTCCATACCCTTGATAAGGCTATGAGCACCCGTAAATATTGAAGAGAAATACTCCTTGATGTTCATAATTATGTTTTGTCGGTGGTGTGCTTCTTTTGTGGCACACTAATAACTTATGCCTCAATTTATTTATCTTGAGTGCCACAA
>JAGCRW010000092.1 GCA_017964485.1 Muribaculaceae bacterium
TGAGCTGCTTGTAGTCGTAGAAGTACTTGCCATCCTCGATTACTGCAAATTCGCTTGCAGCGCAGTCCATAGCATTCTTCACGTCCTTGCCAGGCTCATAGCCAGCCTTCTTGATAGCCTCAACGATGCTGTCGAGAGCGTCCTCGATGCCGTTAAGAGCGGGAGCGAAACCACCCTCATCGCCTACTGCAGTGCTCAGACCACGTGCCTTGAGCAGCTTGGCGAGGTTGTGGAATACCTCGGCACCCATGCGGATAGCCTCTTTTTCGGTCTTAGCGCCAACAGGGCGAATCATGAACTCCTGGAATGCGATAGGAGCGTCGCTGTGAGCGCCACCATTGATGATGTTCATCATGGGAACGGGAAGCACATAGGCGTTGGTGCCGCCAATGTAGCGATACAATGGCATGTGAAGGGCAGCAGCGGCAGCGTGAGCAGCAGCGAGCGATACGCCGAGAACAGCGTTAGCGCCGAGTTTGCTCTTAGTCTTGGTGCCGTCGAGCTCAATCATGCGGTTGTCGATAGCGCGCTGGTTAAACACGCACATTCCCTCAACATGAGGAGCGATGATGGTGTTGACATTCTCAACAGCCTTAGTCACGCCCTTACCCAGGTAACGGCCCTTGTCGCCGTCGCGAAGTTCGAGTGCCTCGTTCTCGCCAGTAGAAGCGCCGCTGGGCACTGAAGCGCGTCCCATAACGCCGTTTTCGAGTGTTACTTCAACCTCCACTGTGGGGTTGCCACGAGAATCGAGAATCTCTCTTGCATGAACTTTAGAAATCTTCATAGTTTCTTTTTATTTGAGTGTTTTTAAAAAGTGTTTTTATATTTTCTGCAAAAATAGTGATTTCCTCGCTAATGTCAAAATATAGACTTCATTTATTGCCGAAAAAATGTAAGACAAACGATTGCTTTATTGGTTCACAGTAGGGACTAGGCCTGCCTCGTCCGTTAGTTCGCAGTTCTCCTAATCCCTAATCGTGCGAAGCACATTACTGCACCACAAGCGGGAAGGCGCGGTAGAAGCTGGCAGTGCCGTTGCTCACTATCGCCACCAGGGTGAAGTAGCCAGTTGAGACGGGTACAATCTCTAAGTAAGGGATGCTCTGACTTGAGCCGAGTGTGATGGTTGCCACTTGTGGGTGGTCGCTCACTCCGAGCAGTCCGCTGGTCACAAAATTGTCGGTAGAATGGTCTATAGCCCTAATCTTGTAGTGCACGCCATCTAACGAGATGTACTGGCCAATGGCATCATTCATCTCTTCCTGGAACCTATAATCCATTGACACGTTGCTGCCAGTGAGGATATAATCATAGATGGCGGTAATGTCGGCTGCGGTAACTGCGCCGTCATGGTTCACGTCGCAATGCCCCACGATAAAATCTTCGGTATTACCGAGCAGCACCGAATACACAACAGTGACATCATAGGCATTGACCGCCTTGTCGTTATTGACATCGGGGCCGTTGTCGAGGTAATGGCAGACGTTGACTTGACTGGCGCTGCTCCATGGCGCAGTAGTGTGATAGGCATTGGTGGCTCCCTGCGGCACGTAAAGAGTGATGTTGGCCGAGGGGGCGAAGAAGTCGTTGCCCACTTGCATTGGAACAATGTTACTGAGCCACAATTCGGCAAGAGAGGTGCAGCCTTTAAAGATGCCTGGCGCCAGCTCGTTGACCTCGCCGGTGAAGAATACCTTGCTAAGCGCAGTGCAGTTCTCAAAGGCCCCTTCGCCAATCTTGGAGAGCGTGTTGCTGAAAACTGCCACGGTAAGCGACGAGCAGCCCATAAAGGCGTGACTGCCTATGTCCACAAGCAGTCCGTGACAAAACGGGAACTGCTTCAAATTGCTACAGTTTAGGAACGCTTTTTTGTCGATGGTGTTGATGCGCTCGCCGCCGGCAATATTGGCCAAGGCGGTGCAACCAGCAAAAGCGTGATGGCCTATGTAGTTCACATTCTTCAAATTTTCCACCGATTCCAGCGCAGTGCACCCCTCAAAGGATCTGTTGTGAATGTACTTGAGATAGGTGTTAGACGTGAGCACCTTCAGATTATTGTTTTGCGCAAAAGCCTGCGGCATTATCGTATCTACTGTAAAAGGCAGGGTGAATGACTCCTGTGGCTTCGACCGCAGGTAATAGTAGAGGTTGGAGCCTCGACGATTGTAGAGCACGTTGTCGACTAGCTTGAAATAGGCGTTGGTGGGGCTTATGCTGATTGTCTCAAGCGAGGTGAGAGCAGCAAGGGGGTTGATGTCGTTAGTCAGGTCGATAATTGCCAGACTGTCGCAGTTGATTATAAGACTCTTCACCAGCTGTGCCACTTGCGCTGTAGAGGTGTTGCTAAGTTCGGTTATCACATAGTTGCGATTGTTCAAGGTCATCCATAAAGGTAGGGTTAGTTTGCCACTGGCATCAACAGCAGCGGGCTTGATATCAACCAATGTCGCATAGTCGCGGTCGTTCCAGTCATAGATAAACTTGTCGTTGCTACACACGTCATATCGCTCGGTGATAGCTTTAAACCCCTGCCATGCCGAGAGTGCCTGATAGTCGGCTGAAGTACCTATAGGCACCTGCAGTGTGGCATTGGCCTTTAGAGTGGCGGTAATACCGCTGGTACCATCGTTTGTTGGGCTTTTGCAGCGGTAGTTGATAGATTGTATGCTAGTGCCTTCGAAGCAATTGTCGCCAAAAATGGTTGTTGTTGGAGGAATTGCAACCCTCTTGAGATTAGTGGCATTTTGAATGGCGCCTGCCAAAATCTCGGTCACGCCAGGCGGAATATAAAGCTTCTCGCCTGTTTTGCTTGAGGGGTAAACCACCAGTTTGTCCATCTTATCGATTAGCTCAGGGGCATTATTCGGATTTTCTTTCCGCTCATAAAGCACGTCATCGATTGTGGCATACCAAGGATTGTTGGGCGCGACAATAATTTTCTTCAGTGCCGTTGCGCCATTGAATGCATAGGCCTCGACGCTGGAGATGGAACTTGGGAGGTTAAGCGTGGTTAGGCTAGTGCAATTGGCAAAGGCATTCTCGCTGAGGACACACACACCGAGCAGCAGAGTCACATCGGTAAGACTTGTGCAGCCATCAAAGGCGCCAGTAGAGATGATGCGCAGGGTGGACGGAATCCTTATGGTAGTCAAAGCAGTGCACGAGGCAAAGGCTCGCTCGCCCATAGAAGCGATGCCCTCAATAAGCGACACGTTGGTGAGATTTGCGCAGTCGGCAAAACTCTCAGCGCCAATAGATTTTAGGTGGTGGGCGTTGCCAGTGTTGAGGGTGTTGGTGCTTGTACCTTTAAACGCCTCGTTGCCAATGGCGGTGACATAATAGGTCTCACCGCTGTTGCCCTTGATGTTGTCTCTCACCACTACCTCTGACTTCGCTATCATTGCGCCTGTAAGGGAAACGGCGCCTGCCGAGGTCTTGCGGTAGGTGTATCTGTTATTATCGATGAAGGAATAGCTCAACTCGATAATTTTGTAGTTGCGCCAGCCTGTTGCATTCCTATAGCGAGAGGCGGTCTCTCCGGATTTGCCTGACGACGGCACAAAGATTTTCACCGAGCTGTCGAGGGCAAATGGGTCGCCACTGAGCACTAGCGGTTGCTCGGTAGTGACGGTGATGCCTTGCATGCTCGTGCAACCGTCGAAGATGGTGATGCCCAGGTGCTGAATCTCTCCAGGCAACTTGATGCTGGTGAGCGAGGTGCAATGGGCGAAGGCGCTGGTGCCCACGCTGGTAATTCCGCCTCGGCCTTCCAGAGTCTCGCTTGACTGCCACTTCACACTTTGCAGCGACGTGCAGCGCAGGAAGGCTCCAGAGCCCACTTGCAGCGGAGCGTCGTTGTCCATGGTCACTATTTTTAGTCCGCCGCATTGAGCGAAGGCATAGTCGCCAATCTCGGTCACTCCTTCGGCGATGGTTACAGTGGTGAGACTCGAGCAATTAAGGAAGGCGCGCTTGCCTATAGTCGTTACGTTGCTGCCAAAGATTACGTCGGTCAGTTCAGTGCAGTCGCGAAAGGCGTTGTCGCCAACAGCAGCGACGGCATACGTTTTCCCGTCATTTTCCACTGTGGCGGGAATGACAACTTGGCCACTGTAGCTGTTGTAGCTCTCGCTGGCATACGTAACCTCGGCAGTGAGCGTCTTCTCGTTGATGGTGTAGTAGATATTGTCGGCACTGAAATCATAAGCGCCAACATTAACACACCACATCAGCGACAAGACGGCAGCAACCGCCACACGATGCCATTGCTTTATGTGTTTCATCGATTTTCCCTTAAATATAATTATTATATTCATTAACGTAGAATTGTGGGAATAAATTATATATAGCAAGTAAAAAGGCAAAAATTCAAAAGTGAAAAGGAAAAAGTTTTTCTTCAATATTTCAATATGAGATAAAAGGTTATATGGTTTACGTAAAAAACATACTTTCTTGCTCTTATGTGACAGATTATTTATAACTTTGCATGTTTTTATGAAATCTATGGCCAATGAGGTTTTACATAAAGTGAAATTTGCGACTCTGGGATGCAAGCTCAACTTCTCGGAGAGCGCCACCATTGGCCAGCAGCTGCTCGAGCGTGGCATAGCCACCACAGTGAAGGGCGACGAAGTGCCTGACATCTGTGTGGTAAACACCTGCAGCGTCACGTCACTCGCCGACCGCAAGTGCCGGCAGAGCATACGCAACCTAATACGCCGTTATCCCGACGCGTTGGTGGTAGTAACCGGATGCTATGCCCAGTTGCAGGGCAAGAGCATTGCCGAGATTCCCGGTGTTGACATCGTGCTGGGCAATGAGCAGAAGGGCGAGGTGGTTGACTACATAGAGCAATGGCTCAGCGACAAGCAGAATGCCCTCGTCGTCACTCCACACAAAGACATTCGCCGATTCTCGCCCTCGTGCGAGTGTGGCGACCGCACACGCTATTTCCTTAAAGTGCAGGACGGTTGCGATTACTACTGCAGCTACTGCACCATACCGCTGGCACGCGGCCGCAGCCGCAGCGGCACCATCGCATCGCTAGTGGCTCAGACTCAAGACGTGGTGCAGCGAGGCGGCAAGGAGATAGTGATCACAGGCGTGAACATTGGCGACTTTGGCAAGAACACCGGCGAGCATTTCCTCGACCTGCTCAAAGCCCTTGACAAAGTGGATGGTATAGAGCGCTACCGCATCTCGTCGATAGAGCCAGATCTGCTCGATGACGAGACCATTGACTGGTGCGCCGCTTCACGCGCCTTCATGCCGCATTTCCACATCCCTTTGCAGTGCGGCAACGATGAAGTGCTGCGACTCATGCGCCGCCATTACGACCGCGACCTCTTCGCTCGCAAGGTGGAACGTATCCACCAAGTGATGCCACACGCCTTCATTGGCGTTGACGTGATGGTGGGCACTCGTGGCGAGACGCCCGAATACTTCGACGACTCGCTGCAGTTCATAGCCTCGCTGGGCGTGCAGCACCTGCATGTGTTCCCCTACAGCGAGCGACCTGGCACTCAGGCATTGCGCATACCTTACATCGTGCCTAAGGCCGAGCGCGACGCGCGTGTAGTTCGCATGATGGAGCTCAGCGACCGCCAGCAGCGGCAGTTCATTGAGCGGTTCCTCGGCACCGAGCGCCCCGTTCTCTTTGAGCAGCCACCACGCGGCAAGAAAGTGATGCACGGCTTCACCGACAACTATATCCGCGTCAACGCCCCCTACTGCGAGCGCTTGGTCAACACAGTAACAACCGTTCAACTCGGTAACACGATAAATGAAGATTTAAGCGTCGATACCTTTCACGTTCACGATAGATGAAATGGAATTCTAAAATATTATACGCGCCCATCGGTTGGGCTCTGCACCTGCTGACATTGATGCCTTGGTGGGTGCTGTACCTGCATGCCGATGTGTTCTACTTCTTTGTATATTACCTCATTGGCTATCGTAAGAAGGTGGTGCGACAAAACCTTGCCGAGTCTTTCCCAAGCAAGAGCGACCAGGAGCGCAAAACCATCGAGAAGGAGTTCTATCACCACTTCACCGACTATTTTGTTGAGACCATAAAACTCCTCCACATCAGTGATGAGGAAATGCGCAAGCGCATGGTGTTCCACAACGCACATGTCATCGATGAGGCGTTTGACAACAACCAGAGCATAATCCTCTATGCCGCCCACTACGGCAACTGGGAATGGGTGACATCAGTAACTCTGTGGTTTGATAGCGAAGGTCATAGAAACAATGTGCAGGGACAGGTCTATCAACCGCTTGAGAACGAGTGGTTTGACAAATTCTTCCTGAAGATGCGCCAGCGTTTCAACACAGTGTGCATCAGCTGGAAAACAATCCTTAGAGAGATGATTACGCGAGAGCGAGAAGGTGCGCATCTCGGTATAGGTTTCATTGCCGACCAGCACCCGCAGCCAAACGACCAGGAGCATGTGCTTGATTTCCTCAATCACCCTACAGCATTCTTGACTGGCGCCGAGGCGATAGGCCGCAAACTTCATTGCCGAGCAGCATTCTTTGATGTTCGCAAAGTGAAACGCGGCCACTATGAGTGCACTCTCGTGCCAATGAGCGATGACATCGCCGCCGAGCCACGAGGCTCCATCACCACGCGATATGCCCGTCTTCTCGAGCAGCGCATACAAGCCGAGCCATCCTACTGGCTCTGGACCCATAAGCGCTGGAAACGCCCAGTCACCTTCCCCGAAGGATACAATAAAGACAACGAAATAGAGTTTTATTCTAAGTAAGGGAGGAAAACACTGATTATAAACTGATAACTGGTAACTGATAACTATAATGAAGCCCGTAGCGGTGATAATATTGAACTGGAATGGCGCTAAGCTGTTGCGCAAGTACCTACCAACGGTGCTTGCGGGCACTGATGCTGCCCTTGCCGACATTATTGTCGCCGACAATGGCAGCAGCGACGATAGTCTCCAAGTGCTTGAGCAGGAGTTTCCTCAGGTCAAGACGATTGTCTTAGACAAGAACTACGGCTTTGCTGGAGGCTACAACAAAGCTATAGCGCAGACAGAGGGTTACCGCTACATTGTGCTGCTTAACAGCGATGTGCGCACACCCGAAGGCTGGCTTAACCCGCTATATCAATACCTCGAAAACAATCCCGACGTGGGTGCCGTCCAGCCCAAACTCCTGCACGATCGCGAGGACGGCAAGCGCATGTTTGAATATGCTGGCGCTGCTGGTGGCTTCATCGACAAGCATGGCTATCCCTACTGCCGCGGCCGCATGTTTGAGGCGGTGGAAGATGACCACGGCCAGTACGACGGCAAAGACATCGACATCTTTTGGGGCACAGGAGCGTGCCTGATGTTGCGAAGCGACCTGTATAACAAGGTGAGAGGCCTCGATGAGGACTTCTTTGCGCACATGGAGGAGATAGACCTATGTTGGCGCATTCACCTGACAGGCAGCGCCGTGCGCATCGTCACCGCCAGCGAAGTGTTCCATTTGGGAGGTGGCAGCCTGCCTCAGGGAAATCCGCACAAGACCTACCTCAACTTCCGCAACAGTCTCTTCCTTCTCTACAAGAATCTGCCCGTGAAAGACGGCAAGCGCATGCTCATCGTGAGGCGACTCTACGACACCCTCGCCTTCTTCATGGCGCTCGCCAAGCTACACTTTGGCGACGCCAAGGCAATCGTCAAGGCGCACATTCATTATCGTAAGCTTAAGAACCGTTACACTTGCCAACCCACCGAGAATCTGCTTAAGACCTTCCCTGGCGCCCAGCGAAACATCGTAATTGATTATTACCTCAAGGGAAAGAAATTATTCTAACTTTCGTCATTTCATTTTTTATCCCTCAAGGTTTTGCGGGATTTTGTAGCCCTTGCGGAACTCACTGGGCGACTGGCCAGTAATCTTTGTGAAAAACTTCCCCATACTTGACTGATCGGAGAAGCCATACTCGTAGGCGATGGTTTTTATCGACTTCCCAGACATGATGATTTCCTGTTTGATTTTTGATATCAGGAACGACGAGATAATCTCCTTGGCTTTGTGGTCGCTCTTTTGTTTGCACAACTCATTAAGGTACTTGGCGGTAATGTGCAGACGCTCGGCATAAAAAGCCACGTCATGCTCTTGCTTGACGTGCTCGTCGATGAGCTCGATGAAATTTCGGTAATAGACGTCACCGTGATTATAATATGCCTGCTCAAGGTTGGCGGTGCCACGGAATGACGCCATGAGCAATACCACAGCGCGGAAAGTGAGTGCCACAAGTTCCAGATGTCTCACACCCAAATGCTTGTCCTGCATGAGACTAAGGTTGTCGAAGTGGTTGTTGATAAGCGCCCATTCCTTTTTGTCGGCAATATTTATTATTGGGCTCACATATATCGACTCAAGAAAACCTGTGGGGATGCCCACGATGGTGTCGAATGCGAACGAGCTCTTGCACACTAAGACGCGTCCACGGAAATCGTCGCTCATCTTCATCGTGCGCTTATACAACACATTTCCCATGCAGATGCAGTCGCCCTTGACAAACCGATAATTCTGCATGTTGGCCTCGATAATAGCCTCGCCTTCAACACACAACATTATCGCCGTGTACCTGAACTCGATGGGAGTTGTGGCATCGGCATCGCTACTCTTTGTCAAGTCAAAGATGCAGTATCCGTTTTGTAAAATTCTTTCCTGATGGGTCATTTCTCAAAATAATTCTGATTATGACCACAAAAGTACAAGAATTATGTATAAAAACAAATTTCTCGCGAAATTTTAACCATTTTTTTGCATTCCATCAAGAGCCTCTACTGCGAGGCGGTAGCTGTCGAGACCAAAGCCAGCAATCACGCCCACACAGGCTGGGGCTAGCGCCGAGTGGCGGCGGCACTCCTCGCGGGCATGCACGTTGCTGATGTGCACCTCGATGGCAGGAGCAGGCACCGCGCGCAGCGCGTCGGCGATAGCAAGGCTGTAATGGGTGTAGGCGCCGGCATTGATCACTATTCCGTCGCTGTCGAAACCTACGCGTTGAATCTCGTCGACAATTTCTCCCTCAATGTTGCTCTGGAAGAACGTGAACTCCACATCGTGGTAGGCTGCAGCCAGCAGTTGCAGGTAATTATCTAACGATTGTGAGCCATAAATTTCGGGCTCTCGCTTGCCAGTCAGGTTTAAATTTGGGCCATTAATGATAGAAATTTTCATAAAAATCGATTTTTTATTGCTGCAAAATTACAAAAAAACGACTATTTTCATGGAAAAAAAGCACTTTTTTCACTAAAAAAACGGCAAAATAACAAGTGATTTTTGTTGTATTTGCAATATGTTGAAATGCAGGCATTTGTCTGTCAAAAATGTCCTCAGAGTTATAAAAAAAGTCCCCAAATTTACAATCATTGTCCCCATCGTTACAAAAGTTGTCCAAGCAATTATAACACCTTGGCTTGACTACGTTGTTATTTTGCAACGTCAAAACTCGCCAACTGGCGCGTCAAGACAAAACCGAGAATTGGACTTTAGATTTTTGGAAAGAATCAAAGTGAAATCGAAATTGAGTTTTTAAAATATTTATTATTCATCATTGTTTTAAAATTTATTATTATGAAAAAGTTAGTTTTATTATTCGCAGCAGTTTTTGCAATGACTTTTGTTTCTTGTGAGACTAAACCAGCTAGTGACGCTAGCGCAAGTGCAAGCAGTGCTCCAGTTAGCACCGAGAACGTTCAAAGCGCTCCTGAGGCTTCTACCAGTGCCGTAGCATCGGAGGAAGTATCGGAGAACAAGGACGCTGCTGCTCCTGCCGAGGGCGAGCAGGCATCTGCCGAGAAGAAAGAAGAGGCTAAGCCCGAGGCTTAATTCTCTCTCCTGAGACAAGTCATAAAAAAGGGACCGTGCCGTGATGGGCATGGCCCTTTTTCTTTTTGTGTAATATAATACTCTTATTAATAATAAAATATAATTCAATTCATTTCGTTTAATTAATATTATATTATACAAAATTTGAGGTTTTGTGGCAACATAAAAAGTCGCGTTGCTTTAGCGCTCTTGCTGGCACTGATAAGTGTGGGCTCTGCGAGTGCGCTCGATCTCTTGGCGGGCAACTACTGTTTTGACAACAGCAGGCTCAAGTTCTCACAGGTGAAGATGATTGTGGGTAGTGTGTCGAGGCCTTTCACCCAGGTCTATGACATGGCGCCAGTACCCGACCATGAGTGGTGGCAAACTAACCTCCCTGCGGGCATTTACAGCATCAGTTATTTCGTCTTTGTGGAGACCGATGCCGCGGCAGGCACCTATAACACTCGTATTAGCCAGTTCCTCGACAGTCTGAAAAATGCCAACGGCGGCACCCTGCGATGCACCAACCTCAGTTCCAAAGCAGCCATCGATTGGACCAAATCGTCACGTTGGGTGTTTTGCCCTATCAACGACAGAGTGCAGAGCAACGGCTACTGGCGCCCCGACTACAGCTATGACGCCGCCGTCTCGGGCACGCTGCCTGTCATCTACCTAAACACCAATGACTCGGTGACAATTTCTAGCAAAGACAATTACATCGACGGCAACCTGTGGATTGATGACGCACTCCAGCCACTCGGCTCCAGCGATGAACCCCTCGCCATCGAGGTGAAAGGACGAGGAAACTGGACCTGGAACTACTCCGACAAGAAACCCTATAAGATAAAGTTCGCCGCCAAGCAAGAGCCCCTGGGACTTGACCGAAGCCGGCATTTTGTGCTGCTGGCGCACTTTAACGATTTCAGCGGATATCTGCGCAACACCATCGGCTTTGAGATGAGCCGACTGCTCAATATGCCCTACACGCCCACTCAGGTGCCAGTGGAACTGGTGCTCAACGGCGACTATGTGGGGTTGTATTTCCTGTGTGAGAAAATCAGGGTGGAAGGCGGACGTGTGGATATCGTGGAGCAGGCCGATAATGAGATGATTGCCGACAACGTCACAGGCGGGTGGCTGCTCGAGCTCACCGACGACGGCAACAAGGTGATTGAGCAGCACCAGAACAATGATCCTGCCAACCCCAAGTTCTGTTTCGTCACACAGTCGCCCGAGGTGCTCTCGCCGATGCAGCGCAACTATATCCACGATCTCATATATCGCGCCGACAGTTGCGTGTATGTCTCCAACAAGAGTGATCGCGGCTGGGAGCAGATTCTTGACATCGGCACGCTGGCACGGTTCTATGTCATCCACGAGGTGATGGAGAATGTGGAGGCATTCTCGGGAAGCCTGTTCATGTATAAAGACCTAGGGTGGAACGAAAAACTCAAGTTCGGGCCAGTGTGGGACTTTGATAACAGTTTCTTCCAGGATGGCACCACCAGCGACCGTTTCATCTTCGACTACGACTCCGGCTTTCCCTTCCTGTGGATAAAGGAGATTCTCAAGTTCCCGCGGTTCCAGCAAGAGGTGAGGGCGGTGTGGCGCGAGTTCTGCTTGAACCACGTGCTCGATGAGGTCATCAACCGCGCCTGGCAGTTGCGCGGCTTGATTGCTGCCGCCGAGCAGCAAGACCGCTTGCGATGGTATGCCTACGCAAGCAGCCATGGTCCCGAGAAACCGCAAGAGTTTGTAAACGTCCTCATAAAGAAGGCGGCATGGCTCAACTTGCAGTGGAACATCATGGGCGACGTCAACATGGACGGAGCGGTCACCGCCTACGACTTCTTTGCCCTTCTTGACTATATTTTCAACGGCAACCGGCAATACAGCATCACCTGCGATGTGGACGGAGACGGCAGTGTCACTGCCAATGACTTGAGGGTGCTTTATGAGATTCTGTTCGGTATCAATAACCAGTGTGCTGTCACTGGCGACATCGATATGGACGGCGCGGTAACTGCCGCCGACGTTATCGCTCTTTATGACTACCTGCTTGGCGGTGACCAGCAGTACAGCAGCACTTGCGATGTTGATGGCGACGGCAATGTCACGGCAAGCGACCTGATAATGCTTTACAACATCTTGCTTGGTGAATGAGCCACATGGTAATTCCCGTGATGAGCAGGAAAAATGTCAATGAAAGAAATTTTTCTAATTGTATATTTAAGAAATTGATAAATTCTCACTAATTTTGCACTTTTAAGAAAAACCTCACTTTTCTGATACTAAATTATTAAACTAATATACAACGTATGAAAATTAAGTTTTTACTTGCAGCGCTAGCTGCTGTGATTGCCACGACGGCTCTGGCTGATACGCCGTTGTGGCTGCGTTATGCCAAGATTTCGCCCGACGGCAAGGAGATAGCCTTCTGTTACAAGGGTGACATCTACAAGGTGCCTGTGGGTGGCGGCCAGGCCGTTCAGCTCACCACCCAGCCCAGTTATGAGTGCAACCCCGTGTGGTCGCCCGATGGCAAGCGCCTTGCCTTCGCCAGCGACCGTAATGGCAACCTCGATGTGTTTGTGATGCCCAGCAATGGTGGCACCGCCAAGCAGTTGACCTTCAACAGCGCCGGCGAGACACCTTGGACCTTTACACCCGATGGCCGCTACATCTACTTCTCGGCAGCCATCCAAGATCCCACCACCAGCGCCCTGTTCCCCTCGTCGCGCCTGACAGAGGTTTATCAGGTGCCTGTTGAGGGAGGCGTGAGCACTCAGGTCCTTGGCTCACCTGCCGAGGAAATCACCTTCAACCGCGATGGCAAGTTCTTTGTCTATCAAGATCAGAAGGGTATGGAAGACGCCCTGCGCAAGCATCATACTTCGAGTGTGACGCGCGACGTGTGGAGTTACGACACCCGCACTGGCAAGCACGTGAACCTCACTAACCACGCTGGCGAGGACCGCTGTCCCGTGCTCAGCGCCGACGGCAGCACCGTCTATATCCTAAGCGAGCGCGACGGTGGCTCGTTCAACGTGTATTCGTTCCCCATCAACGCGCCACAGAGCATCAAGGCCCTGACTTCGTTTAAGAAGAACCCAGTACGCTTCCTCTCTATCGCCAGCAACGGCACACTGTGCTACACCTACGACGGCGAAATCTATACCCAAGTGCAAGGCGGCAAGCCCGCTAAGGTGAAAATCGACCTCATCCACGATGATGCCGACCAGGTTAAGCGACTCACTTTCTCGAGTGGTGCCAAGAGCGCCTCGGTGTCGCCCGACGGCAAGCAGGTGGCGTTTATCGTGCGCGGAGAGGTGTTTGTCACCTCGGTGGAATATGCCACTACCAAGCGCATCACCGCTACTGCCGAGCAAGAGGCTGGCGTGTGCTGGGCACCCGACAACCGCACCATCGCCTACGCCACCGAGCGTAACGGCATCTGGCAGCTCGTGCAAGCCACCATTGAGCGCAAGGAAGACCTGAACTTCCCCAACGCCACCACCATAAAGGAGGAAATATTGCTGCCTTCAACCACTATTGAGCGCGCATATCCTCAATACTCCCCCGACGGCAAGGAACTCGCCTTCATCGAGGGACGCAACAAACTCATGGTTATGAACCTCGAGAGCAAGAAGGTGCGCCAAGTTACCGACGGCAGCACCTGGTATGAGACCAACGGCGGCTTCAACTACGAGTGGTCGCCCGACGGCAAGTGGTTTGCCCTCGAGTTCATCGGTAACCAGCGTGACCCATATAGCGACGTGGGCTTGGTGAGCGCGCAGGGCGGCGAGATTCACAATCTCACCCAGAGCGCTTATTTCAGTGAGAGTCCGCGATTCGTGCTCGATGGCAACGCCATCCTCTATAAGACTAACCGCTACGGTATGCGCAGCCACGCCTCATGGGGCTCGCAGGACGACTTGGCGCTCATCTTCCTCAACCAGGAAGCGCTCGACAAGTATCAGCTCAACAAAGAAGACTCCGAGTTGCTGAAGGAGGCCGAGAAGGAAGAGAAGAAGGCCGAGGAAGAGAAGAAGAAAGAAGATGAGAAGAACAAAAAGAAAGTGCTTGTTGGCGACAGCAACAAAGAGAAGCCCGATTATATTGTTGTAGAGTTTGAGGGCATTGAAGACCGCATCGTGCGCGTGACAACCAACTCCAGTGACATCGCCTCGGCACTCATCACTAAAGATGGCGAGAACCTCTACTACCTCTCGGCATTTGAGAAAGGCTACGACCTGTGGAAGATGGACTTGAGAAAGAAGAGCACCACTCTCATCAACAAGATGGGCTCGAAATGGGCTAACATTGAGAGCAATAAGGACGGCAAGGAGTTCTTTATCCTGGGCAGTGGCACCATGCAGAAGCTCACTGTCTCGAGCGACAAACTGAAATCAATCTCCTACAGCGCCAAGATGAAGATGGACCTCGCCGCCGAGCGCGAGTACATGTTCAACCACGTGGAGAAGCAAAGTCAGGAGCGTTTCTAAAACACTAATTTCCACGGCGTGAACTGGAAAGAGAACTGCAACACCTACCGCAAGTTCTTGCCACATATCAACAACAACTACGACTTCGCCAACCTCCTCAGCGAATTGCTGGGCGAACTCAACGTGTCGCATACTGGCGGACGCTACTATCCAAGCGGTGGCGAGGCAACCGCCAACCTAGGATTACTCTACGATATGAGTTACACCGGCAAAGGTCTGAAGATTGCCGAAGTGGTGACAGGCGGACCATTCAACAAGTCAAAATCAAAGGTTAAAGCCGGCTGCATTGTTGAGAAAATCAACGGCGAGGAAATCACCTACGACAACGACCACACCACATTGCTCAACGGACAGGCCGGCGTGAAGACGCTCGTCTCCTTCCGCGATCCCGCCACCGGCGAGACTTGGGAAGAGGTGGTTAAGCCAATCAGCCGCGGCGCGCTCAACACCTTGCTCTACAAGCGCTGGGTGAAGCACAACGAGCACATCGTTGACAGCATCTCGGGCGGCAGACTCGGATATGTCCACATCGAGTCGATGAACGACGCCAGCTACCGCGAGGTTTACAGCAAGGTGCTTGGCAAGTACAACAAGCGCGACGGTATTGTTATCGACATCCGCTTCAACGGCGGTGGCCGTCTGCACGAGGATATCGAGGTGCTCTTCACTGGCAAGAAGTATTTGACTCAGGAGATTCGTGGCCGCGACGCTTGCGACATGCCTAGCCGCCGCTGGAACAAACCCAGCATCATGCTGCAGTGCGAGGCTTGCTACAGCAACGCACACGGCACACCTTGGGTGTATAAGCAGATGAACATTGGCAAACTTGTGGGCGCAGCCGTGCCAGGCACCATGACCAGCGTGTCGTGGGAGACTCTGCAAGACGACTCGCTCATCTTCGGTATTCCCATCATCGGCTACCGCACAGCACAAGGCAACTACCTAGAGAACAGCCAGCTTGAGCCCGACATCAAGGTCCTCAACGACCCCGCCGAGGTGGTAAAGGGCGTCGACACCCAACTTATTACTGCGACTAAAGAGTTAATGAAACAGATTAAATAAAAGTACGGGAAACGTGAGACTTGCGGACGAGGCAGGCCTCGTCCCTACATAACACTTGAAACTTAACACTTAAAACTTATAAATATGGTACTATTAGACAGTTTTTTTAGTCCTACAGGGACTTTCTTCTGGATTTGTGGAATCGTTGCATCGTTAGGCCTGGTTCTAGGTTATGTGCCTCAAGCCATCCAAACCATCAGGACACGCAAGACCGACGACATTGCACTGCCCACATTCTTGATGATAGGCATTGGCGGCATCGCTTTCATGCTGCAAGGAATTATGCTAGGCATCTTTGGTGAAGGTTTCGCCATCTTCTGGACCAATCTTATCACCACAATCTGCAGCGTTATCATCTTCGGAATCAAGATGTATAACGACTACTTCAAGAAAGACAAGAAGGAAGAGAAGAAGTGACATTCTTGTCATCAACAACAAATGCGGCTCAGGAGGATTCACCTGGGCCGCATTAGTTATATCAAAATTACGATGGAATTATCTTCCCAAGAAGTCTTGGAAGGCTTGCTTGTAGCTGTCGCCAATGGGGATATACACGTCGCCAAAGACGATGCGGTTGCGGTCTATCTCCTTGATTTTGCTCTTCTGCACGATATAGGAGCGATGCACCCTGATAAATCGTGAGGCGGGCAGCATCTGCTCCATCGCCTTCATGTTCATGAGCGAGAGGATGGGGTGTGGCGACTGCTCGGTGTAGATTTTTACATAATCTTTGAGTCCCTCAATGTAGCGAATGTCGTCGAGGTCGATTTGCAGCAGTTTGTACTCGCTCTTAACAAAGATGCTGGTTGCCTCGGGCTCGCGCTGTTCCTCGGCTTGCTGAAGCATGGTAAACCACTGCAGCGCCTTGTTGCAAGCCTCAAGGAACTCGGGATATGAAATGGGCTTGAGCAGATAGTCGAGGGCGTTGATGCGGTAGCCGTCGATGGCATACTGCTCAAAGGCGGTGGTGAACACCACCCTTGTTGCCTCGGGCAGCATTTTCGATAGCTCAAGTCCATTCAGTTCTGGCATCTGAATGTCGAGGAACACCACATCCACAGGATCCTCGGCAATGCCTTTCATGGCATCAACAGCATTGGAGTACTTGCCGTGCAACTCCATGAATGGTATCTTGTTCACATAACTCACCAGCAGCTCCACTGCCAGCGGCTCGTCGTCAATTATAGCGCATTTGATTATCATCTGGTAAGTGTTATTTTAGAGAAATACTTATTGGTCGTGCTGTCTAATCCCTTTTCCCAAGTGTAGTGGTCGTGGTACATGAGTTCAAGTCGTCGTGCCACTTGCTCGAGGCCAATTCCAGAGCCACTCTTGTCGTTGTCGCGCTTGGGGAAGTTGGTGTTTAGAATCTCACATGTGATTTTGTCGTCCTTGTTGGTGATGGTGATGTCGATTTCGCCCTCTCCCGCCTGCGATATGCCGTGCTTGAAAGCGTTCTCGATGAGTGAGATGAAGATTAATGGTGCAATAGGAGTGGAGTCATCTTCATCGATGTCGATGTTGGTGTTGATTTTCACGTTGTTGGTCACGCGAATCTTCATCAGGTCGATATAATTTTCGATGAACTCCACCTCTTTATATAAAGGTACAAAGTGCTTTTGATTATCGTAGAGGGCGTGTCGCAAGAGCTTGCTGAGTTCGCCAACAGCCACCTGCGCCTTTTCGGGGTCGAAGGCAATGAGGGCATAGATGTTGTTCAGAGTATTTAGCAAAAAATGTGGGTTTAATTGGTTGCGCAGGTTCTTGAGCTCAGCGTCAGAACGAATGCGCTCTGCTTCTTTCTTCGCCTCTTGCAGCTTTTGCCATCGCTGACTCATGCGAATTGCAGTACTGAGTCCCACAACAAGAATCAGCATCAGCGACATCTGCACAAAGCGTGTCCACCTGGGGGGTGAGTTATATGATGCTGGCCTGGGGTTGGAATTGGGGAACAAGTCGCCCATCAAGTGCCACCACCATGTTGTTATCGCCACAGTGACAAAGATTGCGAGGATGTTATAGAGCACAAACCTCTTGCGCTTGTTCTCAAAGAGAAATTTGGGAACTAGAACGTTGTAGTTCAAGTAGAATATCGCCATATATCCCAAAGTGGCACCCAGCGAGCGCAGGAAGTGCCTATATACATCGGTCAAAGTGTCGTTTTGACGATACATAAACAGTGGGAAGACTATTATCAGTCCCCAGCACAGTGCATGAATCAGAGTTATGCGATTAAATGTGAATTTCTTACCCATAGTGCAAAATTAGTCAATTTCTTGCAAAAATATCACTTTTTTCGCAATAATTATCATTGCTATTAGACAAAACCAAACTATCACATAGAAGAATATGCGATTTTAATAGACTAATTTCAGGGGATTGTTTAGGTTAATGTGTTTTATTTTTTAAGAGTATTTTAAGTTTCTCTACGGGAATTGTTTTTCCATCAATCTTCTTATGCAACATAGCGTGGCAATTTGGGCAAACAGGAATGAGGTCTTCTATTGGGTTAATTATATAAGACTCACCAATTTCAGATAATGGAACAAGATGATGAACATGGATAAAATTTTTCCCAACCTCTCCATATATCTCTTCAAAGTTAAAACCGCATATATTGCAATAGCATCCATGAACCTTGATGCATTTCTCTCTCGCCTCACGGTTGCGCTCATATTTATTGATGGTTACCTGCATCGTAGAGCCTTCTTTATATGTTCCACATTTTGGCAAGAATTCAGGCGATGCTTCCAACGTTATTCCGGCAATTTCATTTAAAATATAATCGAGCAGAATCCCATTAATAGATATTACACTCTGTAAATTACTTGTTAGTCCATGTTTTTTTAAATCGTCATAAGTTAAATTCAATGTGTTGGACAATTTTTGTTGTAATTTGAACAAAGACCGCTTAGGACAATTTTTTTTATTGATTTCATATTTGGGTCCCCAAAATTCAGAATCATCAACTATTGGAGCATTTATTTGCTCAATCACCATCACATAGGTTAATTTATTTATTGGCGAAGAACTATACATGAATACAATATCGCCAACCTGAAAATTATTTCGGTGTCGCCAAGTTACACTATCTCGTACCTTCAGCAAATCGTCTAGACGAAAGTACTTGTTATTTTGGGGGACGATCCAATATTTCATATTATTAGTTTTTGAGAGTAACAATATCTAAATAAATACTTATTCACTAGATCTTCCGGATGCATTTTCTTATAATTATTTGCTCTTCTCACTATTTCACCGGTTCCATATGGAGGGTGATGTGGGTGTCGTCGCCGAAGCGGGCTTTGAGTTTTTGCTCAATCTCGGTGGCGCGGTCGTGGGCGGCGAGTAGCGTCACGTTGCCGTCCATGCGGATGTGTGCCTCGATGGCGATGCGGTTGCCTATGCGGCGTGTGCGCAGGTTGTGAGGCTCGCTAACGTCGGTAAACGAGGTAATAATCTCCTCTATCTCACTCTCGGTTTCTTGTGGCAGCGAACTTTCGGTGAGTTCGCCCACGCTGGTTTTGAGCAGTTCCACAGCCACCTTCACCAGCACTATACCCACAACTATCGATGCCAGCGGATCGAGCACCGTCCAGCGATCTCCGAGCAGAATTGCTCCGCCAATACCTATCGCTGCCGCAATCGACGAGAGGGCGTCGCTTCGGTGATGCCAAGCGTTGGCAATCACGGCCTGGGAGTTGAGTTTCTTGCCGTGGTAGGCGGTGTATTGATAGAGCACCTCTTTCACTGCTATCGAGAACAGTGCTGCCCAAAGCGCCATCTTGCCTGGCGCCTCGAGATCGCCTCCCTTGGCCCATTCCACAAGGCTTACAATTCCCGAGATGATGATTCCTGTAGCCGCTGCCACTAGAGCAAGGCCAATGAAGAATGTGGCTATTGTCTCAAACTTGCCGTGACCGTAGTCGTGCGAGGTGTCTTGCGGCTTAGCGCTAACGCTTACAAAAGAAAGGACAATAATATCGGTGACAAAGTCGGAGAGAGAGTGCACAGCATCGGCAATCATCGCCGAACTGTGTCCCACGAAGCCCGCAATGAGTTTGCACACCATGAGCGCCACATTGCCCAAGCACCCTACTAGGGTGACTTTCTGTATTTTACGTTCGCGTGTCATTTTTAGAGGGACAAATTTATATAAAATATTTGATACTGCCAAAAATGCGGGTAAGCGAGAGAGCGCCAAACCAAAAAGTGGTTTATTGCGGCTTGGTAAGTGCGGTTGTCGCAAAAAGCATTATCTTTGCAAATAATTTGATAACCATGTTTGCTTAAGATGCTACAACGATATTTACAAGAGGGCCGCGTGGAGGCGGGATGTGATGAGGCTGGGCGTGGATGCCTGGCAGGACCTGTCACGGCTGCAGCGGTGATATTGCCACCCGATTTTGAGAATGAGCTGCTCAACGACAGCAAGCAGCTCACCGAGCACCAGCGCGACTTGCTACGGCCAGTTATCGAGCGCGAAGCTCTGGCGTGGGCGGTGGCAATGGTGTCGCCCGAGGAGATTGACCGCATCAATATTCTCAAGGCGTCGATAACCGCAATGCATCGCGCCCTAGACCAACTCAAAGTGCGCCCCGAGCACATACTCGTTGACGGCAACCGCTTCTATCCTTATGGCGACATCCCCTTTACCACCGTTATCAAGGGTGACGGCAAGATGATGAGCATCGCCGCAGCGTCGGTCCTTGCCAAGACTCACCGTGATGAGTATATGAGGAAAATTGCTGAGGAGTTTCCGCAGTACAACTGGGCAAAGAACAAAGGCTATCCCACAAAAGACCACCGTGCCGCCATCGTGGCGCATGGCATCAGTCCTTACCACCGCAAGTCGTTTAACTTGGTAGGGCAGTTATCGCTTTTTGACTGATATGGAAAAACGCAAACGCATAGAAGTAGTGGCAGCAATCATCCGTGATGATGAGGGCCGCATTTTCGCCACTCAGCGTGGCTATGGCGCCATGAAGGACGGCTGGGAGTTTCCTGGCGGCAAGATGGAGGAGGGCGAGACGCCTGAGCAGGCTTTAAAGCGTGAAATCAGCGAGGAACTGGCCGCAGAGATTGCGGTAGATGATTTCCTGTGTACGGTGGAGTGGGACTATACTGATTTCCATTTAACGATGCACTGCTACTGGTGTCGAGTAGAGAGTGGCGAATTGACGCTAAAAGAACACGAAGCCGCCCGATGGCTAACTATAGACCAGATTGACAGCGTAGATTGGCTCCCCGCCGACAAAGAAGTGGTGGGAAAGATAAGTGTTAAGTTTTAAGTGATAAGTGTTAAGTTTTAAGTGGCTGCGACAGAATCGCAGCATAGGGGACCTCTTCCCTCTCACCTCTTCCCTCTCACCTCTAATTTCTTCCCTAATTGCTCATCACGGCATTCCAGACGGCATTGGAGAGTGTGCGGTTGTCGTCGTCTTCGCTGCATTCCCAATACATCAGTCCTCGTAAGCCTTTCTCGCGCGCCCATTGGCCCTTGATGGCGATGCTCTGTGCGTTGTCGTAGGAACCGAAGAACACGCCATTGAAGGTTACATAGGGAGTCTGAGCCGCATCGCTCCAGTTGTTGATATTGTACTCGCTAGGCAGCGAGGCGAGATGACGATAGTCGATCACGGAGTTTGCCCCGTCCCACGCATGGCGCAAATAGAAAGGAACGCCCAGCACAATCTTGTTCATGGGGAATCCCGCCACAGCATAGGCGTTGATTGCACGTTGGCAGTCCCAATAGGAGGCTGGATGGTTAATCGCCGAGTGGAAATGTGGCGCAGCGTCCATGTCGTAGGTCATAAGGTTCACGAAGTTGACGTAAGGCTCTACGGCAGCGATATCAATGAATTTATATCCCCCAGTAATGGGTTGCTTGTCTTTGACATATCCCGCAAAAGTGAGGAGATAGCGGCTGCCCAGGGTTTCGCGCAGCTGTTTCATGAGCAGGACATGGTTTTGGGTGTCGACAGCAGGGTCGCATGCCGCTCCGCTCCAGGAGAGCCCCGGAAATTCCCAGTCGATATCAATACCGTCGATGCCCCACTGCTGGCAGAAGGCGAGGCAGTCTTGAGCAAATCGGCGGCGATTATAATCGCTGGCGGCGATGGCCGAGAAACCACCGTCCTGATAGTTGTCGGAGTTGGTCACGGTGTGCGAGAACGAGAGGCATATTTTCAAGTCGGGGTTGTCGTGCTTGAAAGCGACAAGTTGGAGCAGTATGCTTGTGTTGCCGTCATCCTGAAGCCTGAACTGTTGATAAACGCCATTTCGCACATACACCTCGGCGAAGGCATAATTGATGTGAGTGACGATAAATGGGTCAGGAAGGCGGTTGCCAGCATAGTAAGGGCAATAGGCGACCACCACGCGCTGTTGTGGCTCGGGGTCGGGCTCGAGGCCTAACATCACGTTGTAGATGAGAGTGATATCGGCAGCAGTGACTGCTCCGTCGCGATTCACGTCGGCAGTGATGAGGTAACTGGTGTTGTTGCCGAGCAACACGTCATATACAGCGGTTACATCGGCTGCAGTGACTGCCCCGTCGTGGTTGACATCGGCAAGGCCAGCGTGAGCTGTCATTGCAATGGCGATTGTCAATATTGCCAAAAGGACTTTTTTCACCGGTTAGAGCTTGAAAAGATTCTTGATTAAGTCACCGCGTATCAAAATGTCGCTCACCTTCCATGCCTCTTGCTGCTGTTTCAGCAACGGCGATGTGCCGAAGGTGTCTTCGGTAGATTCGGCAACTGAACTCACGTCGTAGCGCAGCAGGCTGCGCCCCAAGCCTTTCCACGAGTAGTCGTTAAGCCCCATCACGTCGAGCAGAGTGGGGTAGATGTCGATTTGCCCCACTGGGCCGTTGATGAGTTTGCCATTGGTGCCATTAATCACGATAAACACACATTCGTTGCCGTTTTTGCTTAGCGATGGTCGCCCGTTAAGGTCATCGTCCACAGGCTCGCTGTGGTCGCTGGCGATAACAATCACGCTGTTGTCATAAAGCCCCGACTTCCTTAGGTTCTCAAGGAAGATTCCGAGTTGCTGGTCAAAGTAGTGAGTCTTCTCCAGGTAGTTACGCACGGCGGGAGTGTATTGCTTGCTCGCCGAGATCCAAGTGGCTGGCTCGAAGTCGAAGTCATAGGGGCTGTGCATCACGCCAGTGAAGAGCTGCGCTATAAAATTGTCGCCGATGGTGGGAAGATACTTGGCGGCATGTTCCATCACCACCTTATCAATTTTATAGTCGGTGGCCTCAAGTTCAGCTTTCAGTTCGGGTTGGTGGAAAAGCGTGTCAAAGCCGTAAGCCTGTGACATGTTCTCCACGTTCCACAAACTTGCCTCGTCGCCGCAAATCTCTACTGACTTATAACCGCGTTGGTTCAACGCCTTGACAAGCGACGGGAAAGTGCGGTTGCTGTATTCCATCGCTACCGAGCGGTCGAGCAGGGGCAAAAGGCCCGTTTGGTACATGAATTTGCCATCGCTGGAATGACCAGTCTTTGCCTGTGATATAACGTTGAGGCACACAATGTTGGTGCTATCGGCAGCCAGAGCATTGAGCGTGGGTGTGACGGGTTTACCGTCGATGTCGAGGTTCACCGCCCATGCGTTGAGCGACTCCACCATAATAAAGATTAGGTTGGGGCACTCTATCGAAGTCTTGTAGCTGTTGTCGGTGTAAGTGGGGCAGTTAGTCTTAACGAAATCCTCGGTCAACTGCTTCTCTTCGTCACTCACGCCAATGTCGATGCTGTTGATGAGCGAGAAGATGGCATAACTCATCACGCCGTTGTGCATAATATAATTAAGGTGGCGGCCGCCAAACTTTGTGTAACGTGACGTGAAGGCATCGTTAAGGTCGGTGTAATTCTGGCGGTTAGCAAGATAGATGCTGGTAGTGATAATTAAGCGCAAAGTGATGAAAGCACCTATGCTTGCCGCAAACATCCACCATTGGCGCTTGTTAGTGACTTTGTCAGTGTTTTCGTTGCGTTTTAGCCACCAATGGTAAACGTGGAGCAGCAGGGGCATGAGCAGCACCATGAGCGATTTTTTGGTCACTGCACCTATTGTGCTCTTGATGAGCGTGCCCGAGACGTTCTTGAAGAGCAGAAACGACGAGAATGGCATCACGTCGCGGTAGGTGGGATAGTAGAGCAGCTGCGCGAAGCTCCATATCGCCACTAGCCACACGATAATAAATGTGTAGGTGCGGCGGCGCTTGAGCACCCAGCACGGCGCAAGTAGCAGTATGGCGTCGGCTAGGTGATTGAAGAAAATCTTAGTCAGCGGCTGATTGGAGAACGACCCAAACATTGTGCGCGTTATCGCAAGGCTCACAATCGAGAGCTCCACGATAATAATCACCGCCGCCAGAATATAGAAAACAGTATTTTTCTTCAATAATTTGCGCATTATACAATCAATCTTTCTTTACATAATAAGTTACAACCGCTATATAACCTTCATCTGCATCATTGTTGGTAACACTTACCTGGCAATTGATACCACGTTGCATAACTTTACTAATTAAATGCTTTAAAAGTGTTTCGTTATATCCAACAACAACCTCAACACGTTGTTCATACTTGTTAAAAAATTCTTCCATAAAACTCAATCTATAAAAACGTTAATTAATAAAATTATGTATTTAAAAAACTCCCCTCGAAGGGGGAGTTGTGAAAATGTGATTTTATTAATTGTGCATTATGCATTCTTAGCTGCTTCTACCCATTGCTTCACGTCGTCGGGCATGGGGTTCTTGTAGCCGAGCTTGTATTTCTTGTTGATTTCAAGCAGGTCTTGGAAGAGTTTGCCTGGTTTCTCGAGCGCTCCGAGGGCCTCAACAGTTAGGAAACCGGCTTTCTGGATAGGTGCCACCCACTCGGCGGGGATGCCAAGAGCGGTGTAGGCCTCTTCCTTGTCGCGGTGCTGCACCTTCTCGGGACGCATCTGCGGGAATAGCATCACATCCTGGATGTAGCTGTTGCCAGTCATAAGCATGGTAAGGCGGTCGATACCGATGCCGATACCGCTTGTGGGAGGCATACCATATTGCAGAGCACGCAGGAAGTCTTGGTCGATGACCATAGCCTCGTCGTCACCCTTGTCGGCAAGTCGCATCTGCTCTTTGAAGCGTTCCTCCTGGTCGAGGGGGTCATTAAGCTCGCTGTAGGCGTTGGCAACCTCCTTGCCATTCACCATAAGCTCGAAGCGCTCGGTCAATCCAGGCTTGCTGCGGTGCATCTTGGTAAGTGGCGACATCTCCACGGGATAGTCGATGATAAAGGTTGGCTGGATGAAGCAACCCTCGCAAGTCTCGCCGAAAATCTCATCGATGAGCTTGCCCTTGCCCATGGTCTCGTCAACCTCGATATTGAGCTTTTGAGCCACCTCACGAATTTGCGCCTCGTCCATTCCGTTGAGGTCATATCCAGTCTTCTCCTTGATGGCATCGAGGATAGGCAGACGGCGGTAAGGAGCCTTGAAGCTGATGGTCTTGCCGTCGATGACACTCTCGGTGCAGCCGTTCACGGCGATGCAAATCTTCTCGAGCAGCTGTTCGGTGAACGACATCATCCAATTATAGTCCTTATACTGAACATAGAGCTCCATGCAGGTGAACTCGGGGTTGTGGTTGCGGTCCATACCCTCGTTGCGGAA
>JAGCRW010000093.1 GCA_017964485.1 Muribaculaceae bacterium
AAAACTATTTTGTTAACTACTTTAATCAACAAATTATTATGAACAAAACAGATTTAGTAAACGCTATTGCTAACGAAGCAAAATTAACTAAAGTTCAAGCTAAGGCTGCCCTCGAGGCTGCTCTTTGCGCAGTAGGTGGTGCTCTTGCTAAGGGTGACAAAGTTGCTCTTATCGGTTTCGGCACTTTCGCTGTAGTTAAGAAAGATGCACGCCCAGGCGTTAATCCTGCAACCAAGCAGAAAATCACTATTCCCGCAAGAAAAGTGGTTAAATTCAAAGCTGGTGCTGAACTCGCAGCAAAGGTTAAATAAGCTTCTGAAGCAAGAATTTAACGAAATAGAGGTTTCATATCACTTCGATATGAAGCCTTTATTTTTTACACCCTATTAATTTTCAAGAACAAAACTCCACATTTCACTCAATGGTTTGCACAAATAATACATTATTAAAAAAAATAAATATTTTAAATTAATTAAAGATTTTCACTACCTTTGCACTTGCAAAACCTAAAGGTTAGCGCAACAATCATGAAATCAACTGCTAACCAACATCTTATAAGAAATTAACTAAACATTTTCTATTTTATATCTAAATTCAATTTTTACAAATGAAGACAATCTACACTTTCGGTAACGGTAAAGCAGAAGGTAGTGCCGACATGAGAGACCTCCTTGGAGGCAAAGGTGCTAACCTCGCCGAGATGAATCTTATTGGTGTACCTGTTCCTCCTGGTTTCACTATCACCACTGAAATGTGTCGCCTCTACAACGAGAAGGGTCGCGACGAAGTTATCAAACTCATTAAGGGCGATGTTGAGAAATCAATTGCTCATATCGAGAGCCTTACTGGCAACAAGTTTAACGACCCATCCAACCCACAGCTCGTATCGGTGCGCTCAGGTGCTCCAGTATCGATGCCTGGTATGATGGACACAGTGCTCAACTTGGGTATCAACGACGAGGTGGCTGCAACACTGGCCGAAAAGAGTGGAAACCCCCGTTTCGCATGGGATAGCTACCGCCGCTTTGTGCAGATGTATGGCGACGTAGTGCTTGGCATGAAGCCTGAGAACAAGACCGATATTGACCCATTTGAGGAGATTATCGAGCATATGAAAGCTACTAAGGGCGTTAAATTCGACACTGAGCTCGATGTTGATGACCTGAAGGAACTGGTTAAACAGTTCAAGGTGGCTGTTAAGAAGAATACTGGCAAGGACTTCCCCACCAGTGCTTGGGATCAGCTTTGGGGCGCAATCTGCGCTGTGTTTGACAGCTGGAACAACGAGCGCGCCATCCTCTATCGTCAGATGAACCGCATTCCTGAACATTATGGCACCGCTGTTAACGTTCAGGCCATGGTTTATGGAAACATGGGCAACAACTCTGCCACTGGCGTTTGCTTCTCACGTGACGCCGCTACTGGAGAGAACCTCTTCAACGGTGAATACCTGATCAACGCTCAGGGCGAGGACGTTGTTGCTGGCGTTCGCACTCCACAGCAGATTATGACTGAAGGCAGCCGCCGTTGGGCAGCACTGCAAGGTATCAGCGAAGAAGAGCGCGCAAGCAAGTACCCCTCACTCGAGGAGTCAATGCCCGAGTGCGCTAAGGAGCTGGTAGAGATTCAGCACCGCCTTGAGGAGCACTATCGCGACATGCAGGATATGGAGTTCACCATACAAGATGGCAAGCTCTGGCTGCTTCAAACTCGTAACGGCAAGCGCACTGGCGCTGCTATGGTGAAGATTGCCATGGATCTTCTGCGCGAAGGTAAGATCGACGAGAAGACCGTCATCAAGCGCATGGAGCCCGAGAAGCTTGACGAGCTGTTACACCCAATCTTCGACGCTTCGGCAGTTAAGACTGCTAAGGTCGTTGCTAAGGGTCTGCCCGCAAGCCCTGGTGCCGCAACTGGCCACATCGTGTTCTTTGCCGATGATGCCGAGGCTTGGGCTAAGAAGAACAAGAAAGTCATATTGGTTCGCCTTGAGACTTCTCCTGAAGACCTGCGCGGAATGAGCGTGGCTCAGGGTATCTTGACCGCACGTGGCGGTATGACCAGCCATGCAGCCGTTGTGGCTCGCGGTATGGGTCGTTGCTGCGTTTCGGGCGCTGGCGAGATTTTGGTTGACTACAAGAACAAGACCGTTGAAATGAGCGGCAAGGTTTACCACGAAGGTGACTGGATTTCGCTCAACGGTAGCACCGGTGAGGTTTACGAGGGTCTCGTATCAACTGTTGACGCCGACATGAGTGGCGACTTCGCTGCTATCATGAACCTGGCCGAGAAGTACAGTGAGATGTACGTTCGCACAAATGCCGATTCTCCACGCGACGCTAAGGTGGCTCGCCGCTTTGGTGCCAAGGGTATTGGTCTATGCCGCACCGAGCATATGTTCTTCGAGGGCGACCGTATCAAGGCTATGCGCGAGATGATTATCGCCAGCGACGAGGAGAGCCGCCGTGTAGCACTTGACAAGCTGCTCCCATTGCAGCGTGGCGACTTCGAGGGTATCTTCGAGGCTATGGACGGCTTTGGTGTAACCATCCGTCTGCTTGACCCACCATTGCACGAGTTCGTTCCTCATCAGCTCGCTACTCAGAAGGAACTTGCTGAGGAGCTCGGCATATCTCTCGACGAGGTTAAGAACGTTTGCGCTAATCTTGAGGAGTTCAACCCAATGCTTGGCCACCGTGGTTGCCGCTTAGGTTGCACATATCCCGAGATTACTGAGATGCAAGCTCGCGCCATCATTGAGGCCGCCCTCAACGTGAAGGCACGTGGCATCGATGTTCACCCTGAGATTATGGTTCCCCTCGTAGGCGTTCTGCCCGAGATTGACATGCAAGCTCGCATCATCAACGAAACAGCACAAAAGGTATTTGCCGAGCGTGGTGAGACTGTTGCCTACAAGGTAGGTACAATGATTGAGATTCCACGCGCTGCTCTCGTAGCTGACCAAATCGCTAAGGTTGCCGACTTCTTCTCGTTTGGTACTAACGACCTTACTCAGATGACCTTCGGTTACTCACGCGACGACGCGCCCAAGTTCTTAGGCAAGTACAAAGAGCTTGGCATCATCAAGGTAGACCCATTCGCAGTACTCGATCAGGAAGGCGTTGGCCAACTCGTAGAGATGGGTACCAAGAAGGGCCGTGCTACTAAGCCCGAGCTTAAGGTTGGTATTTGTGGCGAGCACGGTGGCGAGCCTTCGAGCGTGAAGTTCTGCGCACGCCTTGGCATGGACTACGTTTCTTGCAGCCCATTCCGCGTGTCCATCGCACGCCTCGCAGCCGCTCAGGCAGCAGTAGAAGCTAAGAAGTAATTAACAACTTCCCACAATTAATAAGCGGTAGAACCTCACATTGAGCGTTCTACCGCTTGTTTTTATTCTTATAAATAAAATTCTAGGAATTATCTAAAACGGCTTGCGGTATTTATCGGGATTAGCGTCATCTATGATGCTTAGGTAACTGTTGTAGCGCGATTGACTAATGAGACTTTTCTCTACTGCCTCACGCACTGCGCAACCAGGTTCGTGTGTATGGGTGCAGTTGTTGTAACGACACCCCTTCGAGACCTTGAAAATCTCGGGGAAAAAGTGCGCCACTTCGCTTTTCTCAAAGTCAATGGTGCCAAAGCCTTTCACTCCTGGAGTATCGATAATATGGCCCGCGTCGTCGCCCGGAATGTCGAGCATCTCGCTGAAGGTGGTGGTGTGCATACCAGTGTGATGCACCTCGGATATATCACCCACTTTGAGCTTAGCGTCAGGCACAAGCAGGTTAATGATTGAGCTCTTCCCTACTCCAGAGTTTCCACTAAAAAGTGCTGTCTTTCCACGAAGCAGTTCGCGCAGCATATCTCCACCCTCTCCAGTAAAAACCGACATTGGCACCACCGAGTAACCAATACTCCTATATAAATATATATAAGCGTCGAGAAGCTCGCGGTCCTCAGGCTCGACAAGCAAGTCAATCTTATTGAAGACGATAGTCACAGGCACTCGGTAGGCCTCAGCAGTAGCGAGAAAGCGATCGACGAACACCGTGTTTGTCTCTGGATTGATGAGCGTTACCACCAGCACCGCCATGTCGAGATTAG
>JAGCRW010000007.1 GCA_017964485.1 Muribaculaceae bacterium
AAGTCACTCTGTGACACGGCAATCGCCATGGGATTGCGCGGCAACCGCTCCATCCCGAAGGAGCATTACTGGCAGGCGAACTTCTACGTCATCAAGAACACGCGTTGCCCTGCGGTTCTGACGGAGAACCTGTTCCAGGACAACCACGAGGATGTAGAGTTCTTAATGTCGGCAGAGGGCAAGGCGAAGATTGTGGAACTGCATCTGAAATGCATCAAAGCCTACTTTGGAGTATGAAAACACGATTCATATTCTCGCTAATATCGGTTTCACTGATATTAGCGGCTTGCCACAGTAAGAAAGAGCTCACGGCATCTACTACGGAGGTCTGTGACATCGAGGCGGCTGGCTCATCTCTCACTGCAACCGACGAGCGGTTGGAGTGGATGAGCAATCTCGCACTCGAGATCGACAGCTTTGAGATGTTTATCCCTACAGACCATTTTGCTGTGAACGGCAAAATGGCGCATGACACGGTGGTGATGCTGCAACAGATGACGACAGGTGCCGACTTCGGCAACGCCACGGCTGACGCTGTGGGATTGCAGGCTGGCACCCTTGCCGCAGCGCAACCTCGCAATGGCTCGGTTGTACTGCGGGCACGTCATGCGTCCATTGGCAAGAGCGACAAAGTTGAGCGCAACTCTGCGAGTTTTGCTCAACAGGCTGACAGCATGGTCGCTCACCGCACAATGGACAATCAGCAGCATACCACCAGTGACAATGTGCAGGTGGCAAAGCCTCCCGGCCTCACATGGGTGCCGTGGGTTCTAGTGGGTTGCCTGGTAATCATAATCGTTTTCATCCTCTGGAGAATGGAGAAAGAAGAAGAGAATAATCAGAGATAATTTTTTTTCATGAAGTGAATTGGAGGCATTGTGCGTGAGCATAGTGCCTTCTACCGTTATTGATGTTGGGTAATAAAGGAGACGTGAATGCCAACCGCCATCTTGACTGATTGAATTGCAGTACCGATGAATTCTTGAAACATATTTTTACTAAGCAAAGTTCGCACATCGCCCACTGTGCAAGGACAGGCTCCGTGTCCGAGAAAATCTCCACACCTTCGGGTAGTATTTTCTCGGAAATCCTTGCACATCTCGTGGGCTTGCATGTGCACTTGATTGCACGTAAAAATTATGTTTCACTTCAAAAATTCATCTATCATGGTACAGCAATTCTTCAACATCAGTCAGGATGGGAGCGATCCCAACAACATCTACGTCAACATCAATAACGGCTCAGCCGAGGTATGGCTTGAGGATAAGCCCGTCTGCACTACAAACTGCAAGGACGCACTTGAGCATATCGTTCAGCTGCTTGCAGTCAAGTTTGACGCTAATCTGTCGAACAAGTCAGAGATGATTTACGACACTGTGATGAGTTGGTAAATTCATCAATCCTCCAAGAGCTGGAGGATTGATTGGAACCGCAAGAGATAGATCATGATTTAATACATAAAAATTCGTTACTCTCCAACAGCTCTGAATGGCACTTAGCTGAACAGCAAAATGCTGTGCCGGACCTCCTTCCTACGCAAGAGAGTAACGAATAGAAACCACAGGTGAAAACAGAGAGGTTAGTACAACAACTGTTCCTACTCAAACCAACCCTACGTTTAGTCGTGTTGATTTGGTTGCTGTGATTTTGGACTGCAAAGATAAAGAATAAAATTCAATTTGCAAAAAACAGATACTTTATCTACCTTTGCATCGTCGAAGGGGACTCCTGGGGTGTCTGTAGGGCTACGGTGAGCACTTCGAACAAGATCGTCTGAGGTGGAATCAGTACTAAATTGGCCCGTTCTAACCATTGAAGACGATAAGCTATACTTCCTTGAGGCTTAGACGCTGAGGTTTGAAGGGTATAGTCAGGCAATACCTCCGTGAGGCTGAAACGCTGCGGTTTGAAGGGTATTGCCTTTATATCTCCACTTAATTCAGGCTTTTGAGCCAAATTTGCTAAGAAAACATTAGGTCGGAGATTTTTTATTATCTAGAATTTTCTTGCTATATTGAAAATCTAGAGTATCTTTGCAGTATAAATATCTTGCAAAGTGCATTGGTCGTTGAAGACCCACATATTTGCAAGTTAATTGTTAAGGTCATTATTGGTGATTGCCTGCGAATTTGATTTCGCTGAGGACAACCAATATTGACCTTGTTCTATGTATGTAAATATTTTTTTCCGTTAGAAACCCTCACATATTTTGCCTCTCGCCGCACCGACACCGGGGGCTGCGCCCTCGGGTACGTCACGGCTTCGGCAGGAGCTCGCCACCTGACCGCTTACGGCTGGCGACGAGCCGGAAGATCATCGGCAAGCCGAAACGCCCTCATTCCCACCCCTCATAGCGACAAGTCGCTTCCCTCAAAACACCGTGCAATGGTCACGCAGGACAGCTTACTTGTATAAGATGGCGCCGCCGTGACACCGCCGTCGGTTACGCTGTCGTGAGAGTGCTTTGGGTGTCGCTGATACATCGTGATGAGGACGCTCCGAAGTCACACGGCTGAATCCTACGCTAACGCAGGTGTCGGCCTGATGCCATAACGACACCCGAGCATTCCTGCGTCGGCGTCGGGTATCGCCATGGCGGTCGCCACTTGCTGTCGCTACGGCTTCCTCCTTTGCTTCCTTCCTAGCTTGTCACTGCGTGGCACAATCGCTGCACAGGTGTTGCACTGATGCCATAACGACACCCGAGTTTCCTGCGTCAACATCGGGTATCGCTATGGCGAGCACCACTTGCTACGCTAACTGAAGCCTTGTGCTACTGCGTGCCACCTCACCACGAGGGCGACACCAGCGCACACTCACTTAGCAGCTTCACTGACGGTCGCTATGCTCGGTTCTACGGCAGTCGCCATCATCGCAAGCAGTTCACTCTTGACCATTGCACGGCAGAGAAGAATAATACATTTGTCTATGCCTTCGGCAATCAGTGCCCGATGGGCGGTAGGTCTTCGACATGGTGGCGGGAGTGCCGAATGTGCCTACGGCTGACGGAGCGCGCTGATGGAAGCCACGGCGGAGCCACACGCATCCGGGACATGGCGGCACTGTCGCTACGGCCAACGCTGACAGAGGTCTCGAAAGTCCTGACCCCTTGCCATGTCGCAACTCCGCTTCGCTGAGAGTTGCGACATCCAGGGGCACGTGTCGCTTGATCCTCATGGGTGGGACGCTCCGAGTTCGCACGCCACAAGACTACGCTACGCAGGTTCTGCTCCCTTAACGCGACGAGACCCGAGTTTGCTGCGCCAACTGCGGGACTCGCACACGGTCGCTACACTTGCTGTACGCTACGTCCTGCGGCTTAGCTCACTCCAAGCTTGACACGCTGTGGCGCACCGCTGCGCAGGTGGGGCTCCCTTTCCGTGCCGACACCCGAGCTTCCTTCGTCAGCGTCGGGTATCGTCACTGGTTGCCTCACTTGCTACGCTTGGCAAAGCCATGCGCTACTGCATGCCACCCATCCACGAGGGCGACACTCATCGCACACTCAAGACCTCTTACGCTTATGAACCTACGCTATCGTTATGCCATCGTCCCCAATGCTCTGAAGGTGGCTCTAATCAACGTGACGGCAGCAATGGCATGGTAGTATATGTAAACAATAATGAGAGAATGATTTATGAATGAAATGATGATGTATTGATAGTGAGAGATGGGATGCCATTGCGCCCTCACACATGAGCCGTGAGAATAAAAAACCTGCGCCACCGTCTCTCGACGAAGGACGCAGACAACTAAAAAGGAATGTATTATGATGCAAAGGTAGTAAAAACTTGTAAAATAGCAAAATAGAAATCTTTTTTTATCGACCATCAGCGCACTCCGTCTTAATCTTCGGCGCTCCACGTCACCCAAATCACCGCCCATCGCGCCCACTTTCGTTAGACGCAGGGATATATGTTTTGAAATGTATCGCCTGCACTTGTTACTATGCCGAAATCAAGTCAAACTCGTTTGACACGATTTTCGGCTGAAAGCGGAGCTGACACGCGTGAGCGAAACCGACTCCTGCGTCGCGGTTCTCTCACGCACGTCAGCACATCTACCGTGCAATCGGTCTGCGCTTTGCACATTCCGCAAACGGAAAAAGCGGTTTTGCGGAAAGTCTCCGCAGGGCGGTCGGGGGGTCTTCCCAGACGGGGAGCGAGGGAAATTTCCCTCGCGCACCCTTAATCGGCTGTCATACAGCCTCGAAGCATTTTCAATCCTTGAAAATCGTGTTTTTTCGTAAATAGAAACTGGGAATTCGTCGTTATTTCAACTGATTTCCAGCCATTTACGCACTACGATTTTTTGTACATCGGCAAAGTTCCTGTAAAGGATTGAAAATTTCGCTAGCAAAAGGCGAGTTGGGCGATATCTTTTATAGGCTTAATGATTTTTCAAATCTTATGTCTATTTGCAAGAAATGTAAGGGTTTTTTCATAAAGATGGAACATCCAAAGGAGATGGCTTGTAAATAGAAGCACAAAGGTTTTTAAGCAATGCTGATGTTTGAAGCGTCTTTTCCTTTATATAATCAAATACGAAATCACTTAAATAAAAACTTTCTCCTTTGTTAGTATGAAATAATGGTGTTAATGAAGTAGAAACATAGTTCAATTCAAGAAATTCATTTTCTCCTATCCTTATTTCATCATAGCTTTCTGAGCCTGACGTTGAAGATATGAATGTGATACTATGGGCAAAAAAGAACCTATCAGTTTTGATGAAAAATTTACTGTTTAACTGATGTCTCATTTCTTGTTCTGGTTGAAGGGATAAAATGTTTTTGACTTCAGCCACATTGTTCCTTATGATGATATTGATTTTATTAAATACTTCCTCACTAATTTCAAAAGGATAATCGGTTGGAAGCATTTGTTCAATCCATTGACTGTACGAACTCACTCCAATCCCTTTCTTCTTGGTAGTTATTCCATACATATCAAACCTTGGTTTCCTACCTTGATAACGAAAGTTATATTTACCAATGTGGAAATTGCCATATCTATCCCTGACAATTCCATATTTATCTTTGCTATATATTGATTCCATATCCTTTATTATAAATATGTTTATAAACGATAAAACCACAATTTTATTGTGTTGTTAGAATGTCTTTTAACGGCACGATAGCCGTTCCTAACTTTGTTGAAAAAATCAACAAAATGAGCAACATAAACAGTCAAGCAACTGTGAACCTGACCATCAACGGTCAGCAACCTATACAGGTTCTGCAGCAACTGCGGCAGAACGCTCTCCAACTGGAGTCTGCAATCGCACGCGCTGCTGAAGCAAGCAACAGAACGGACTTGCGCCGTCTGCGCAAGGAGCTCACGGACACGCGTCGGCAGATCCGTGAGATTGAGTCATCCACTATGCAGGTGGAGAGCGTGATGCGCAGACTGAACCGCGCCACGCCCAACGAGCTGAACCGGGCACTGCAGACTCTGAACCGACAACTGCAGTACATGGAACGTGGATCGGCAGCGTGGAACGCACACGTGGCGAAGATTCAACGCGTGAAAGGGGAACTGGCTCGTCTGAACGCTGAGCTTCGGGCACAGGAAGGCTTCTGGAAACGCTTCACTCGCACGATGAATGACTGGCAGTCATCTATCTTTATGACTGCTGCGCTCCTGTCGGGAGTGGTGATGGCGGGCAGACGCGCCGTGAACGCCTTCGCCGAGATGGAGGAGCAGATGGCGAACACTCGCAAGTATACGCAGATGGCGAAGGAGGAGGTGGAAAAACTCAACCAAGCCTTCAAGGATATGGACACCCGTACTGGTCGTGACAAACTGAACGAGTTCGCCCAAGAGGCAGGACGACTGGGAAAGACTACGATGGAGGATGTTCAAGGCTACGTGGAAGCAGCGGACATCCTATCGGTGGCACTGGTTGACCTTGGCGAAGGTGCAACACAGACCATCGCCAAAATCTCCAACATCTTCGGTGTGGAGCAGCTGCGGGGAACGAAGGAGGCGATGCTCTCTGTAGGTTCTACGGTGAACGTTCTGTCTCAGAACTGTACCGCATCGAAACCGTACCTGGTGGAGTTCGCACAGCGTCTCGCCGGTGTGGGTGCCCAGGCACACATGACTATTCCCGAGATCCTGGCATTCGGTGCCACTCTGGATGCCAACGGTCAGAAAGTGGAGATGGCGGCTTCGGCTCTGTCTCGTACAATAATGAAGCTTTTCCAGGCACCGGAGGAGATCGCCAAGACTGTAGGTCTTAACGTGGAGCAGTTTGTGGCTACTCTGAATGAGATCACCAACGAGGGACTTCTGATGTTCCTTGAAAGACTGCACCAAATCGGTGACAAGGACGCTCTCGCAGCCCTCTCGCCACTGTTCAAGGACCTCGGCATGGATGGCATCCGTATGGCGCAGGTGCTGTCGGTGCTCTCGGGCAAACTGGAGATGGTACGATGGGAGCAGCAGGAGGCAAACAAGGCGTTTGACGAGGCTACTTCTGCCACTCGTGAGTACAACATCTTCAACAACACGGCGCAGGCAGGCATCGAGAAGGCGAAGAAGCGCATCCATGAGCTGGCTGTCGAGCTCGGCGAGAAACTGCTGCCTGTCTACAAGCACCTGATGACGAGCGGAAGCGCCATGCTGAGGCTCCTCAATATGATTGCTGATTTTATCATCACATACAGAAGCGCCATCATGACGGCTGTGGCTGCGTGGGTATCATACACTCTTGCAGTGAATGCTTCTAATATAGCGTTCAAGGCGCACTACTACTGGCTGACCATCACGCAGGGAGCGATGAGGCTGCTCTCTACAGTGACGCTGGCACTGAAGATTGCGTTCTTTGCCGTGACAGGACAGATTGAGAGGGCAAAGGCAGCTTATACGGCTTTCCACCTGCTGACAAAGTCCACTCCGTGGGGCATAATACTGGCTGCCGTCACCGCTGTAGGTGTGGCTATCTACAATATGGCCACACAGACAAAGGAGCTCACGAAGTCGGAGCAGGAACTGAAGCAGATGAACGAGGAGCTGGCTGAGACCAGAAAGCGATATCAGGAGCGTCTTGACGTGGAGAAGAGGCGCATTCAGGACCTTGTTTCTGTGGCACGCGATGACAAGGCATCGATGGAGCAGAGAAAGAAAGCCATCGACACCCTGAACCGAATCATACCTAACTACTGCGCCAAACTTGACGCAGAGACAGGAAAGTACCACGAGAACAAGAAGGCTCTTGACGACTATCTCGTGTCACTGGAGCGCAAGATACGTCTGGAGTCTAACCGTGCGGAATATGAGCGTCTGATCAAGGAGGATGAGAGGCTGTCACGTGAGATTGCGACAGCACAGGAGTATGACATAGCAAGGGTGCAGGGTGCAGTGGACACTCACAGCGGTAGTGGACGCTACGAGATGAAGGAGGCTGTGGCGCACGCCTACGGCGCAAGTATGACCGCCAACGGCCAAATTACCGGTGTGCCTGACTCAAAGCAAGTCAGGCAGCTGAAGGGGCAGCGTGCAACCGTGAGGGCACAGATTGTCCGTCTGGTGAGATACGCCGGAAAGGAGAACCTTATCAGCACTGAGTCAACTTCCGTGACTGAGCCGGTGATTGTCGATCCGTCATACACTCCTGGAGGTGGAGGAAACGGTGGGAATGGTGGAAACGGAAGAAACCACAGCAGCCGTAGCCATAGCAGCCGAAGTCACAGCGGAAGCAGTGGGTCACAGAAGAAGGAGGACAAGTTCGCTGCCGAGAAGTCATGGCGTGAGCGTGAGGAGGCGCTGGCAAGGATTGATTATGCCATCGGCGAGGACAACTACGAGGAGCACACACAGCGTATGCTGAAAATCGAGGAGGAGTTTTACCGCAAGCAGCTCGCACACACCGACCTTGAGGGCAACGAGCGTGTAGTGATTGAGGCGCATCTGTATGAGACTCTGAAGAAGCAGCTGGACGAGGCCAACAAGCAGTCCATCGAGGAGGAGAAGCGTGCCTACGCCATCCGCAAGGCTGAGCTTCAGCAGTCGTACCTCGACAACAAGATCTCCACCGAGACATACAACGAGGAGATGACACGGATTGAGCTGGAGCATCTGAAGAACATACAGGATATCTACCGTGACCAGGCACTGGCACCGATAACTGAGTGGCAGGAGACGAAGGACAAGGCTGAGCAGATGATGCTCGAGAACTACAACGGCAATGTGGACCTGTTCAACAGACCGATTATTGACGCATTCGCGCTGACACAGGCTGGATGGTCGGGCAATCCCGAGAAGGAGGGAGAGGCTGTGGCCACTGTCTATTCCTCGCAGTACGGCATCAAGGACAGTGAGGGGAATGTGAGGGAGATACTGGTGACTCCAATCCTTCCTGACGGCTCGGTGCTTACAGAGAAAGAGCTGAAGGACTATGTGTATAACACTCTGCAAGGCGCGGAGGACATCCTCGCTGCCGATGACAAAGGTCTTGTGATCTCCGTTGATGTGTCTGCCGACGGCAAGGCCGGAGAGGAGCTTCACCTGTTGCAGGAGGCATACTACATGGCGAAGCCCGAGGTGGACGGCAAGGCGTGGAACGACTTCCTCAATGCCGAGGCTGCATACCAGGACAGGCTGATACAGGAGCAGCTGAAGAAACAGCACGAAGCGGAGGAGGAACTGCAGAAGCACCAGGCTGAGCTGAAGAAGATCAAGGATGAGTACTTCGGCAACAACGCCGTGGAGGACAAGCAGGAGTTCGACAAGGCGATGGCGCTGCTTGACGAACAATACAAGGCAGAGCTGGAGATGGTGGGCGACAACGCCAAGGAGAAACTACGCATAGAGGAAGCATACGAGAAAGCGAAGCTCGCCCTGAAGAAGAAATACCACCAGCTCAACGAGGAGGACAACCTCAACTTCATGCAGAAATTCAACAAGGACGCTCAGGAGTGGCTGGAGTCGGACGTGGGCAAGGCAGTCACCAAATCCATCGACGCTGTGTCATCGGGAATGTCCTCGCTGTTCTCGCAGCTGCGCTCGCTGATGCAGGCCGAAATGGAGATGGAGGTGGCCGCTGTGGAGAAGAAGTATGACCGTGAGATTGAGGCTGCACAGGGCAATGCATACATGACAAAGCAGCTGGAGAAGAAGAAGCAGCAGGAGGTGAAGAAGATCAAGGATGAGGCGAACCGCAAGATGTACGCCATGGAGGTGATGCAGGCGCTGGCGCAGACCGCCACAGCTGCCATCAACGCCTACTCATCGGCGGCTGCCATTCCTTTAGTGGGCTACATCATCGCTCCTGTAGCGGCGGCTATGGCACTGGCGGCTGGTATGGTGCAGGTGGCAGCAATCAAGAAGCAACAGCAGCAGTCTGCTTCGGAGGGCTACGCAAAGGGTGGCTTCACCAAGCCTGGTGCCGTGGACGAGGTTGCTGGAGTGGTGCATGCAGGAGAATGGGTGGCTTCGCAGAAACTGCTTGCCTCTCCAGTGGCGCGTCCGCTGATTGAGGCTCTGGACTATGCTCAGCGGACAAACACTATCGGCTCTCTGCGTGGCAGTGATGTTTCACGCTCAATAACTGCGCCAGCAGCTATCGCCAATATGCAACCGCAGGTGATAATACAGGAGAATGCTGAACTTCGGGAGACTATCAAGCAACTGAAAGAGCGACTGGATGAGCCGTTTGTTACCGTGAACACCGTGACTGGTGATCTCGGTATCAAACAGGCACAGGACAGCTATCAACGGTTGATGAATAATAAATCACCGAAATCTAAAAGAAAATAGAGAAATGTTTGTACCTTTGTACTGTGATGAAAGTATGTCCTGTCATTGATCATATCAAAGTCTATAAGAAAGAAGAAGATACATTTCTAAGAAGATAATAATCATAGCATCAATAAAAAATATATGGGAAAAGTATATACAATAGAAGTTGCTGCAGAATATCCTTTGGTAGATGACACATTTGAGGTGAATGTAGAATTTACTGATAAAGAGATAGAAGAAATAATTCAAGGAGGCATAAGACTCATGCATAACGATAGCATGGATATACGTACATCTGAATTTATTGAGGTTCTCTCAAAAACAGCATATAACAAACTGAATGCTATTGCAGAGAAAGTTGCCGCAAAGAAATGGGGCGAAGAAATGCTTATAGCCAATTCTGCCAGATATATCTATTTCCTGCCTGATGAAATATCTGATGCTATTTTTGACTCATCTGAAGTCAATGAGATATACGACCAAAGGAATAAGAATGAAGAGCAAAGTCGTTTACAATTCAGAGCCGACACAGATATTCTTTTCTCAAATCATAAAGAAGGTCGTTGGCGCGACCGCTTGCTGCCAGACCCTCATTGGGACAATAAACCATTTGGCGGAATTTGGACTGGCCATTCAATAGGCTCATATGAACATAATTTTCCACAGTATGGATTTCACTGCACAATAATGATTGATGGGGAAAAGGTAGAAGTAAGCTATGAAGTAAGGTATTTCCTTGAATCTTATGAGTTTGAACTAAGAGTGTTTGAATTTAATCCAAAAGTTGTCAAGATTTTTGAAGATAGGTTGAACACAGAAGGATACTCAATCAAAAAAAGACTGCCCATCGGGGAACCAGTCTATTCTTATGTCATATACGCAGAAGGAAACGACCCAAAGAAATTCGTTTCCACATATATGAACATACTAGATGAAATCATTAACCTGTAAGGAATAAACCGAAATTATTTTGATAATCAATGAAGAGTTTTAAATATGATTAAGACTATAAAAGAACATCTGACTTTTGAAGAGGAACTTCTTGTTGCTATTTATTACAACAATGTTGAGAAACTAAAATGGCTAATAGGGATGGATTATTTCAACCCTTCAATGGTTAGTGAACCACAAAAAATTGTTAAAATTAATGTGCCTTTATATTGGATAACTATTTGTTATCACTACATGCTAAGGTATGAGAATTTCGATGATGTTAGACAACCTGTTGATCAAATATTGTCTATATGGAAAGAACAATTCAACTTAGATACTGATGAATTGATAGACATAAAAAAATGTTTTAATGAAGAAAGTATGCCTCTCATTATGAAGAATACAAAGCTTTGGTGGATGGGAGACCTTTCTTTAAATGATTTCTTGCAATCAGGCGCAAGAGAAGTTGATTATGCTCTTTACCAAGGAATTAGCAGTTACGACTTGAAAGTAATTGTTCCTCAATTGAATCTTGGTGGAATTCCAGATGCCAAGATTATTGACCATAATGGCAACGAGACTTCTGCCTACTCCATGATTAAATATTGGAATAATAATAAAGAGTTTTATAAGTGGGAAGATGAAGAACGCGTTGTTGACCCATGGAAAATAAAAAGCATTCTTACTAGTGGTCATCAAGAGATGATTCAATTCTTACTAGAGCAAAGTATCAAGAAAAGAAATGCTGCTCCTGTGGATACATTTTCTGAAGATTTGAAAGAAAAATTCTCCTACCCCTATGAGGACCTATCACCTGATATGATAAATCAAATTGATGAGTTCATTAAAGAGATTGATAAGACTGGATCTATATTAGCAGTTTTTGATGAAGGAAAACTTTTTGGTCGTTATGATGATTTAAGACACCTGTACTCAATCATAATAAGAAAAGTTTTTACTGACTCAAAACATATAATCGTAAGGGTGGGAGGATATTCGTATCGCGCAGCCGAAAGTATATTGAGTATAGTAAAATCGATGCCTGAAAATCGAATATATGTTGAATATCTATCACATAGCACAGCAGACTCTGAATACCATAATACAGATAGAAGAATAAGAGTTGTTGGCATGGAAAAATATAGATTCAAGAGCAACATGCCAATAGTCAAGAAAGCTGAAGAGTATGATTTCAAAACTTTTGGCACAAATAAGCAAACTCATAATATGGTATACTATTATATCAACAACATAGATACAGGTTGGTATGATAAAAACGGTAAGTTTTGCTCATTCTACAATAAAAGCAGAGGTTTAGATGCCATCACTGATGTGATTATGGTTAATGGACATGATAGCATAATGCCTGCAACTGCAGCTTTGGCGTCATTTATAAATGATTCAGATGGTGATGTTTTGATTGCTGGTGGCACAACACACAAGAATAGACGCAGTAGGTCTTCGTCACAAAAGATGTTGATTGAATCAGCAGGAATAAAATTATTGGATGTAACTAGTGAATTAATTTAGTTTTGATAAATACGTCTTTTGAAAGTCTATGTGGTTGGTTTACTTTTGTGTAAATCAATCGCTTTTTTATGATACTTACTATTAATGGACAACAGGTTGCACTGAAGAAGGATGCGTCGATAGAATATGTCTCAGAGAACCGCATATTCACGGACGCTGATGACTACAGCATGGAGATTGAGCTGCCTCTGGCTGGATGCTCGCAAAACATAGCGGTGTTCGGGATGCTGATGCGCAAGGACGTGGACACAGAGACAATCTTCTATGACGCTGTGCTGCAAGACACGAACTTCTACAAGCGTGGCGCTGTGGTGATAACGGAAATCACACAGGAGTATGTCAAGGTGCAGTTCTTGGAGAAAAGATCTTACCAGAACTTCTTTCCACGCTTCGACGAGAAGTACATCAATGAGCTTGACCTCGGCGAGTGGCCAGCTCTGACTCCATCGAACATCACACCGCAGCAGCTATGGTCACGGTGGCAGGACTACACGGCGCTTCCCTGGGTGAACAACTCTACTGGCGTGATGCAGAACTGCGTGAAGTGGAACAGCTCGCAGAACAAGTTCGAGTGGAAGACGACAGGGGATGATGACGATGACTTGAACTATTCAAAGGGTTTCTCGTTCCAGCCGAACCTGCTGTGGCTGACGAAGAAGATCTGCGACGCTCTTGGCTACACCTACGACTTCTCGAAATGGGAGAACAGCATATACAAGTACCTGTTCGTGATGAACACGATGCCGTTTTCATGGGGTTCCCGCAAGTGGGCACAGGCTCTGCCGCACTGGACTATCAACGAGTTCTTCCGTGAGCTGGAGAACCTGCTGCTCTATGAGTTCGACATAGACCACAAGAGAGGCCATATTTCCTGCTCCAAGACACAGGAGAATGTGGAAGATGCTGGCACTGTGTTAATCGAGAATGTGATTGATGAGTTCTCGGTGGAGGTCGATACGGAGGATGAGGATGACTACAAGGCGATGCTGAACCGTGGCTATGCCAAAGGTGGACACCGTTTGGACAACTTCTATTCCTGTGAGTGGTACATCCATCGTCTCACAAGAGCTGATGGTACTGTGAGATGCACTGAATATGCTACTCTGAGCCAACTGCTGAACCATCAGCTGAAGCAGGACTGCATCAGCGACAACAGCGGTGGACGTGGCAGCAGCACTTATCCTGGAGGAAAGTGGGGCTTGCACCACGCTCAGGACGTGGACACATACTTCGTGGTGGAGGTAATGAAGCGTATCGAGTACCGCACGAAAGAGGGCTTGGTGTTCGAGACTTGGGGTAATGTATGCCGACTGGTGCCTGTGAACCGCTTCGGCAATCTTATACTTGACGAGGAGAACCGTGACTCTATTGAAGAACTAAACATATTGCCGGTATGTATTGATGATACTGACGATGGGCCAGTTATCTTCATTGAATGTGGTGACTTCGGTGACGATGCTGATACTGGACCAACTCACCACTCGCACCACTACAATCCGTTGATTACGGACGCGGCAGAGCTTGACGAGGTTATTCAGTTCGGAGCGTGCCGCACGGTGGGAAACGGTGAGAAGGACGCAAAGGAAGAGATATTCAGCAATCTCTTTGTGGCGTTCTGGGATGGAGCGACTTCGATGTTCTTGCCCAAACTGCCGCATCCCTGGATCGACTCCTTCGACACGGACTATTCATATCAGACTCAGAACACCGACACGCCACAAGGAACGCTGACAATAACCTGGAGGGCGATATATGCAAACCATCCCTTTTCGCTGCGCATTAACAACCAAGCCTACGGTCAGGGAGTGGAGCGCACATCATTCACCAACATAGACCGCAAGAAGAAATACACCTTCTCCTTCCTCGCCAAAGAAATCCCTAACGTTCGTTCCACCTTCTTCATTGACGGCAAGAAATACCTGTGCGTGAAGATAACAGCCCAATTCAAAGACGAAGGTATGTCAAATCTGTTGAAGGGAGAATTTTATAAGGTGATATAGATTAGTTCAACATAAAAAACAAAATCTCCGGGTCTTTGCTCGGAGATTTTTGTTTAACGGCAACAATAATTGCGGTTTTGATAGCGGTAATGTAAGCGGTTTTGAATGCAATAGTGTTAGCATCTAACTCATTGAAAAACGGTAGTCGTTGCAATGATGACTTCAATTATGACATCGGTAATCGTTACGGTATTGGTAGCGGTTATGATTACGTTTATGTCATCATTTCTTGCCGTAGAGTACCCAATCCAGTACTTTTCGGTTGGCCGCATCTACCTTTTTTTGGTCAAAATCAATGTAGATATCAGTCACAGTGTTGTTGCCATGCCCCAATGCGTGAGAGATTGTTTCCTTTGGAATATCGAGAGAGGCAGCTATTGTCGCCCACGAGTGACGCGCCCAATAGGTTGAAATATCGGGAAATAAAGCTTTATAGACCTTCTTTCCGCCACGACCTACACGATCCACTTCGCCAATTTTCTTCAAGGCACGGTTCAGTCTCTTTGAGTAATCCTTGTAGTCTTTGTATCGGTCAAGGATGTTGAGCAGGTAATTCTTGCCACGATACTTCTCTATGATTTCAAGCGCCTCAGGCTCCACCTTAATACTATATAGGCGGTTAGTTTTGGCACGGTAAAAATCAACACGGCCGTTGACAATCTTCTTTAGATTACAAAGGTCAATAGTGTTGATTCCCAACAACATGAACATCAACTTGAACATGTCAAGGTATTGCTGGGCATGTTTCTCACAAGGATAGTTAAAAAGGGTTCTCAAGTCATCAACCTTGAGGTTTCGCTTTCGTGTAGCGACATTGCGGATAGAGAAACGACGGAATGGATAGAACGTAGTAACTTCATCATCGATCGCTTCGTTGAACACAGCGCGAATGTTACGCAGGTGGATGTTGCGTGCGTTCTTTGAGGGTGATTGCTTCGTCATGTAGGTGTCGAACTTCGTCAACCACTCTTTAGTAATGTCCTCAAAAGCAAGTTCTTGGAGTTTTGCTCCAGCATACTCATTCAAGCGTTTGTATGTTTCCATATAAATCCGTTTTGTGCTTTCCTTCTTACTATCGGCAAAGCGAACATAGCGGACAGCAAACAAGTTTTTGCGGCGCTTTTCCTCATTCTTAACGGCTGCTTTCTCAGGATCTAGTCGCTCTTGAATGTAATTTCGTAGTTGTGCTGCGCTCAAAGAGCGCAATTCCCCATCATTAGCAAGGGATAAGATGATGGTGTCAACTTGACGTTTTACACCTTGAATGTAAACATTCATTAACATCGCATCAGGGTGGTTCACTACCTTCTCTTTCTTTGCATCCCACTGGTTAGGATATATCTTAGCATTTAGTGATATAAGTGCAGATACTCCTTTTTGTGCAAGAGCAATTTTCAACCAACTCGGATTACCATTTTTGGTTCTCCTTTCATCCAGATAGAATCTAGAGTTTGCCATAATCTTTAATGACGTATCTTGACTTCCCGACTTGTATGGTCACTGGATCTTGTGCTCGTATATGTGCTCGTATATGTGCTCGTCAATTGTTCCAAGATGTTCCAAGATAGTCCAAGAAAGTACAAGATTACGATTTTTTTTGACGATTTATGGGCTTAGATACAAAAAAAGAAAACGTTGAATTTTAAGCGTTTAACACTCATTTTCAACGTTTTCTCTTTTCTGTCGGGATGACTAGATTCGAACTAGCGACCCCACGCCCCCCAGACGCGTACTCTAACCGGACTGAGCTACATCCCGAACTGCTGTTTCGATGTGGCGCCAAGGCGCCGTTTTTCGAAAAGCGATGCAAAATTACTGCTTTGGTTTGAATTGTGCAAACTTTTTTTGATATTTTTCTTTTTCTGCAGTTTTTTTTCGTTGAAAGCAGGTTGATGGCCTGTGACTAGAACGCATTTTGCTGGAATTTTGTGCAAAAAAAGTGGCGACGAAATGCCGCCACTTATAAGTTTCGCAAAGCTGTCGATTAGTACTCCATCTTTGGAGGCAGTTCTTTAGCCTGGGCAATCATTCTCTCAACCTCTACGAGCGCTGGCACGCGGTTTACGAGGTTCTTTGCTGCGTTCACCTCTTCGAGTTTTGGCTGCAGGTTGGCAGGCACGCGGTTGCGGAGTTCTTTCACGGTGTCAACGCCGGCAGCCTCAAGGAGTTCGCTGAATTGTGGTCCTACGCCATTGATGCGCATCAGGTCGGCATGGTTGGTCCACTTGAGGATGAGTTTGCCACTGATTCCAGTTGCTTCCTCCAGTGCCTTGCGTCCAGCGGGTTTTGCGCATTTCTCGAGCAGTGCGTCGGTGTCTTTAACGCCTGCTGCAATCAGTTTGGGAGCATATACTTCGCCCACGCCCTCAATGTCGATAATCTTGTAAGTCATAGAATAGAAAGTTTAAATAGTGAATAAAAGCAATAATTTGTGGCAAATATAGGCATAATAATTCCAAAATGCAAGAAATCGGAGAAATTTTTAAGGCAATTAATGACAATAAGAATTTTTGCGTTTGCTGCATCTTCTTTTTGCCGTTGCAAGGAATAGAAATAAAAACAGAAACGATGACAACCAATTGTGTCATCGTTTCTAATCGTTTATTCCCTAACGACACAGCCGAAGGGTAATTATCCTTAATTGTCTTTCCCCAAACCATTACTCTTGCGGCAGGCGGCGGAAGCCTTGCCCAAGGATTTCGGAGCTCTCCATGATGTTGACAAAGGCTTTAGGATCGATGCGGTAGAGCACTGAGCGCAGCTTTATCATGTCGTGGCGGTCGAGAGTGACATACACCATCTTGCGCTCGTTGCCTTTGTAGAGTCCGCTACCGGTAATGCATGTGCCGCCGCGCTTGAGGTTGTAGATGATAAAGTCGCGCACGGGCTCAGGATTGTCGGTGATGATGAACATGGTTTTGTAGCTCTTCATACCGTCGACCACGAGGTCAATTACCTTGCCCTCGATGAAGATGATAATTACCGAATAGATGGGCAGACGAATGTCGCCAAATGCCACCAGTGTGCTCAGGGTGATGATGCCGTCAACAATCATAACGAGGGTGCCGAGCGAAATTTTAGTGTATTTGTGCAGAATCATCGAGATGATGTCGCTGCCGCCGCTAGTGGCGCCCGAGCGGAAGATGAGGCCTATCGCCAGGCCGTAGATGATGCCTGCGACCACGGTATTGAGGAAATAATCGGGACTGAACCAGCCGCCGTTGTGTGGAATCTCCACCATCGATGCGCCAGCCTGTTTCACTATCTCGCCGTCGTGGATCACGGGGTTGTAGCCCCACCAACTCTCGAGGATGAATGTGAAGACGAAGATAAGAGCGGTAGAGATTATGGTCTTCACGCCAAACTTTGGTCCAAGTATCCAAGTGCCGATGATGAGCAGAGGGATATCCATGCAGATGGCATAGAGTGATATTTTCCAAGGCCACAGAGTGTTGAACACGTTACTGAGGCCGTAAGTGCCGCCTGGCGCCATGAGGTAGGGGTTCACAAACATCACGTCGCCGATGGCAAACAATGCGCTGCCCACAATGAGCAAAGTGTAGGCAAGTATCTCACGTTTAAGCTTTTTCTTGTTATCGAGTGCTAGCATTAGGAATTGTTTTTATTTGTTGTTGTTAAAATCGGGCGCAAAGGTAGGAAATAGTTTTCAGTTATCAGTAATCAGTTGTCGGTTTTTTTGCACTTTGTTTCTAAATATACTCCGAAAAAACTAATGACTAATAACCAATAACTAAAAACTTTTCATTATCTTTGCAGGTTAATAGCATTTATAGCCTTTCTATATAGAATGAAAATTATCCGCAGCAAGTATCTGCCGCCATTGCGCAACTACTCCGCCATCAATCTTTTTGGCGTGTTTTTTGTGCACCCTGATGTGGCGGTTACAAAGCGCCTCATCAACCATGAGAGCATCCACTCTGCCCAGATGCGTGAGCTGCTATACTTGCCGTTCTATATCCTATATCTTCTTGAGTGGTTCATTAGGCTGTTTGGTAGAGGCGATGCCTACTTCAACCTCAGCTTTGAGCGTGAGGCCTACAAGAATGAGGCTAACTACAACTACCTTAATGAGCGCAAGCACTACGCTTGGATAAAATACATGAGAAAGAAAAAGAAAAACAAGAAGAAATCAAGAAAGAGATTCCGCAGAAACATAAAAAAATACTAACGCAATGGATAAACATGATATTGAAAACTATAAAGCCGAGTTCATAGACCTCTTAAAGTCAACAGGGCGTGAGGGGGTTGACGACCTCATCGATATGCTCAATGACGGCAAGATGCGATTCTTTACTGCCCCCGCAAGCGTCAATCACCACCTCAACAGCGATGGCGGATTACTGGTGCACTCGCTCAACACTTGCAAGGCTGGACTCAAACTGCGCGAGATGGTTATCACAATGAAACCAGAGCTAGAGGACCAGCTCAACCGCGACAGTGTGATTGTTGCCACCTTGCTGCACGACATCTGCAAGGCCGACATCTACAAGCCCACCATCAAGAAGCAGCGTGGTGCCGACGGCATTTGGCGTGACGTGGACAGCTATGAGGTGAGTTATCGCAATTTTCCCATGGGGCATGGCGAGAAGTCGGCGATGCTGGCGCTGATGAGCGGCTTTGAGATTTATGACGACGAACTGCTTGCCATCCGTTGGCACATGGCGGCGTGGGACCTGCCCATGCAGAGCATTGAGTTGAGCAGATGCCTCAACACCGCCCGCGACGAGCACCCGCTATGCTCGCTGGTTAACCTTGCCGACGGCATTGCAGCCAACCTGCTAGAGTGGGAAGCTTGAATAATGCACAATGCATAATGCTGAATGCAGAATCTTTTTTTATGCACATTTTTTAAGTCGCTGGAAACTAAAAACAAAGAACTAATAACTACAACGATATGAAACTACGATATATAATTACATTAATTTTGCTTGCGGTGCTTGGTAATGCCTCGCAGGCACGTGATATCACTGCGCAGCGCACGCAGAAGGCGATTGACCGCTTTGTGGACGACTCGCTCATGCGTCACGCTTCGGTGGGCGTGATAGTAACCGATCTCAAGAGCGGCAAAATGCTTGGCGGCCGCAACATCAACTTGGCGTGCATCACAGCATCGACAATGAAGACTGTAACCTCATCGGCTGCGCTGGAGTTGCTGGGCGCCGACTTCACCTTTGAGACACCGGTCTATCTAGATGGTGAAATCCATGGCAACACTTTGCGTGGCAACCTTGTGATAGTGGGCCGTGGCGACCCCACGCTGGGCTCGGTATATTTCAAGGATAACCTCGACATTGTTCACGAAGTGATAGATATTCTCAACAAGCAGGGCATTACCACCATCGAGGGCAAAGTGATTGTGGACAACAGCCTATATCACTATCCTGCCTATAACGGCGACTGGTGCGCCGACGACCTTGCATGGGATTACGGCATGGGATTGCATGCGCTTAACTACTGCGACAACCGCGTAAGGTTGGTGTTTAACGGCAAGGGCGATGGCACAGTGGAGAATGCCCACTTCGAGCCCAATGTGCCTGGAGTGCAGATCATCAACCGTATGCGACCTGGCAATGAGGATAATGTGGGTGTGCTGCTGGAGTATGCCAATCCTGCCATCATTCTCACTGGCACTGCGGCCGACACAACCTATGTTTTCAACGTGTCGAACCCCACTCCTGACGCACTGCTCGTTGACAGTCTGAGTCGCACGCTCGCCAATTCAGGCATCAGGTTAGCCAATAAACCGTTTGCCCCTAGTGGTTGCCGTTGGCTGCTTATGACTCACAAATCGCCGATTCTATCCGACATCATCGCGTCGCTGCTTGAGCGTAGCGACAATATGTTCACCGAGGGCCTGCTCAAAGCAATAGCCGTTAACAGCGGCCGTGAGCCAACAGAGGCGCAAGGTGTTGAGGTTATTGACAGCCTCTTCACGGCACGTGGCATTGATGCCTCGGGCAAGTTCCAGTATGACGGCAGCGGTTTGGCGCGCAACAATAAAGCCCCGGTCAAGTTTTTTGCCGACATGCTCACCTACATGAGCGACCGTCGCTTTGGTCCCAATCAGTTGCGACTTGTTGATCTGATGACTCGCCTCGGAATCAACGCCAAGATAGGCACACAGATTCAGACTTCGTCGATTAATGGCATGATAGCATCAAAATCGGGCTCGATGCGCGATGTGCAGTGCTATGTGGGCTACTTTCCAGCTAATGAGCCGAAATATGCCTGGGCGGTTCTTGTCAACAACTGGCACGGCAGCCGTCTAAACCTCAAAGAGGTGATAGACAGTCTCTTGTTAGGAATTTTTGCACCCTAGTATTAACAGTAATACATATCAGATATGAATACAAATCTCGACCAATTGCTAACCAATGTCTATGAGCTCGAAGGATTGTTGCTAGTGATGCAACGCCACCACGACGACGTTCCCCAGCTGGTAATAGATAGGTTTAAAGAGAAAACCCAGCAGATAGCTGCCGCAGCTAGCGTTCTCGACTCTTTAAAGAAGACCGATGAAGCACCTCAAGAAGAACCTGTGCCACCTGCTTTTGTGCCACCTGTGCAGCCCGTGCAACCCGAGCCACCAGTTGTTGCCCCTGCACCTGAGGCTACTCCAGTGCAAGAGCCAGTTGTTGAGCCAGTTGTTGAGGCTAAGCCCATCGTCAAAACAGAGGTGCCAGTTGCACCTCAGAAGCCAGCAACTAATGACATCACTGCTGCATTCTCAATCAACGACCGTTTCCTGTTCCAGCGAGAACTCTTCGACGGCAACAAGGAAAAGTATGCCGACGCTATCGCCTTGATGCAGCGCATGGGCAACATCGACAAGATTAAGGAGTTTATTACCGATGTTCTGCAGTTTGATCGCAGCAACGAAGTGGTGAAAGAGTTTGTGCGACTTATTGAGCAGAGCTTTAAGGGATAATCATGGCTGGGAAATTATATATGGTGCCAACGCCGGTCGGCAATCTTGATGACATGACGATGCGAGCGGTGAAAGTGCTCAACGAGGTGGCGCTGATTCTTGCCGAGGACACTCGCACCAGCGCCGTGTTGATGAAGCATTACGGCATCGCTACGCCCATGCGCAGTCATCACAAGTTTAATGAGCACAACACTACCACCGCTATCATCGACATGCTCAAGGCGGGCGAGAGCATAGCGCTCATTACCGACGCAGGCACGCCAGGCATAAGCGACCCCGGGTTTATGCTTTCGCGTGAGTGTCGCCGCAACGGCATCGTGGTAGAGACGCTGCCTGGTCCTACGGCTTTTGTGCCGGCCCTTGTCAATTCGGGGCTGCCGTGCGACAGGTTTGTCTTTGAAGGCTTTCTGCCAGTGAAGAAGGGTAGGGCGACACGACTCGAAGAACTCTCGCAAGAGCCTCGCACCATGATTTTCTATGAGTCTCCAACACGCCTGGTAAAAACGCTGCAGCAGTTTGCAGAGGCCTTTGGTGGCGATCGTGAGGCCTCGGTGTGCCGTGAGATTTCAAAGCTTCACGACACTACCCACCATGGCAGCCTCAACGAACTCGTCGAGCATTTCACGCACGAGGCGCCACGAGGCGAGATAGTGATTGTGGTGGCGGGCAAGGAGAGCGAAGCGCACGTCAAAGTTGATAAGTATGCCAAGTTCAAGAACAAATACAACCAGTGCGATGAGAACGCTTAACTATCTCATATTAATGCTGCTAGCGATGGTGATGGTAAGTTTTGTCACCTCTTGCCGAGACAAGGACAAGAGCGATGAGAGCGACCAGCCACAAGTGATAAGGAGCAATGATGAACTGAAGCCGTCGGCGCAAGACGTGCTCACCGCTCCGCAGCAGCTCAAGAGCTCTCTCAATGATCTCACCAACGAGATTAACGACGGCTTTGACGAGATAACAAGCTTTGAGCAATCTTTCGATGAAAGCGACATCTCGCAAATGCCACAAAGCAAGAGGGCGAAATTGCGCAACAACATCCTGTTGGCCAAGAATGACATACAAGAAAAACGCAGGAGGCTTGCCGAACTCGAAGACGACCTGAGCGACCTTAATGAGCAGGACAAAGCCGATATGGCTCAAACCATCACTAACCTGCGTCAGCAGCTTGATCTGCAAAAGGCAAAGGTTGACCAACTCAGCGCAAAACTACAAGCATCATCACCTAAACCAAGAGTTAAGAGCGAAACTCCCGACTCAATAGAAGTTAGCAATCTTCCTCCAGAGGAAAAACAAATATCTCCTGAAGATGAGGTAAAGATGAAAGAGCAGCGTGAAATGCTGAGCAATGAACTCAACGAATGCTATTACGTGATTAGTGACAGAAATGACCTGAAAAATCACAAGATAATAGATTCGGAGTTCCTGAGAAAGACTAAAGTAATGCAGAGCGGCAACCTGTTGATTTCTTATTTTACTAAAGCCGACAAGCGCACTCTGAATGAGATTCTCATTAAAAGCAAGAAAGTGACACTGATAACCAACCATGATCAGCATTCTTACTCTATTGAGGAAACCGAAGACATGACAATCATCAAAATCCTCGACCCGGCAGCATTCTGGGAATATAGTAACTATCTCGTGGTGCAGGTTGAGGATGCTCAGCTGTTTTAGTGACACGAAAGAAACGAGTTTGTTGCGCAAGTTGCTTGTAATCACACTACCACATGAAAGTAGTAATAGCCATCGACAAGTTTAAGGGAAGCGCCACCAGCCAGCAGTTGGCACAGGTGATAGGAGAGGAATTTCTCAGCCTGTGTCCTGACGCGCAGGTCGTGGCTGTGCCAATCGCCGACGGCGGCGACGGCACGATGGAGTGTATAAAGAGCATCTTGGGGGAAAAGGCAAAATCTTGCCACGTGAGCGTGAAGGCACCATTGCAGCAATTGCCGCAGGTCGAGGCGCAATATGTCATAAACGGAGACACCGCTTATATGGACCTCGCCACTGCAAGTGGTCTGGCGTTGGTGCCTAATGAATGCCGTGACGTGATGAAGTCAAGCACATTTGGAACAGGTGAGATGATTGCCCATGCCGTTTTTCGCGGTGCTAAGCACATTGTTTTGGGACTTGGCGGCAGCGCTACTTGCGACGGTGCAATGGGTATCCTTGCGGCTTTAGGATTCAGGTTTATAGATAAGAATAACAATATTTTAGTGCCTTGCGGTGAAAATCTTGCAAAGATTGATCATATCGACAGCGACAACGTTGATAAAAAGGTGCTTGACGCACATCTCACCTTGCTGAGCGATGTCGACAATCCGCTGTATGGCGATAATGGGGCCGCCCATGTCTTCGCGCCGCAAAAAGGAGCCTCACCCGAGCAGGTTGAGCTGCTCGACGAGGGACTACGTCATTATGCTATACTGTTGCCCTCTCACATTGCCAGCATGCCTGGAGCTGGTGCGGCAGGTGGCGTGACAGCGGGAATGATGGCAATGCTCAACTCCACCATTAAACCAGGAATAGAAGTTGTGTTAGAAATGGCGCATTTTGATGACCTTATTGCCGATGCCGACCTCGTCATTACGGGAGAGGGCCGCATAGACAACCAAACCCTGCATGGCAAAGCTCCAGCAGGAGTGCTGGCAGCAGCAAGGAAAAAAGGAGTGCCAGTGATTGCCCTGTGTGGATGCATTGCCTCTGGCACCGATATTGCCACAATGGGATTTGAAAAAGTGATTGCCGTAACCCCTGCGGGCATGCCATTAGAACAGGCCCTTGACAACGAGACAACACTTCACAACGTCAAGGTGGCGATAAATGAACTTTGCCTGAATAACCTTCACTGAGAAAGCTATTTCTTCTTCTTTGGCTTGGGTTGGGGGAGGACTTTGCATGTTTCTCTCACGAGCATAGAGACGTAGTCACGGTCATCGATGTCCTCAATGAAGAAATAGTCTTTTGCTCCGTCATAAGGCGGGCGCAGGTCAATGGCACGTAGCAGTGGACGCACGGCATCGGTGGGCTTGAGGTAGAAGCAATCGTCGCATATCAGTCCGAATATTTTCCCGTCGCAATAGATACCATAGTCACCAAACATCTTCTTAGTGATAATATCTCCTGCCCCAGAGCACTGGTCGGCCACATATTGTACAAAATCGGGATTACTTGCCATAGGAATTATTGATTATTCTTGATGTTTTTATCGTTTTTCTGCTTTTTCTTTTTCATCTCATAAACCACAGAGATGATTCCCACCAGCACACCTATAATGCTTATAAACAGACAAATGAGCTGATAATTCTCTTTACAAAAGGAAAATAGTGAATCCATGTTATCTATGATGAATCATTTTATTGCGCAAATTTAGGCATAATTTATTAATTTGCGTTTTTTGTAGGCTGAAATTTGCTAAATCTGAAAAATAGTTTTAAATTTGCTTGCTTATTAAAACCCACAAAATTTTGTAGTTATGAAGAAGGTGAGTTTTAATGTCCAGAAGTGGGGCGTACGTGCGATGCTTGCTGTTGGTGCACTGCTAGGTTTGTCGGCGTGTTCGCATACGAAACAAGTTATAAATGAAGATAATAATGATATGCCCCAGATACATAATCTTAAATATGGACCTCTCGTTGAGAACCGTCATGACGTTGTCATTAGGAAATATGTTGACGAGAATGGTGAAGTAAGATATGACACTATTTCTTCAAAACCAAAACCAGAGTTAAAACCGATAATTCTTGAAGATGAATAAGCTATGAAAAAAGTGAGATTTAATATTCAGAAATGGGGCGTGCGGGCACTCGTGGGATTGGGCGCCGCTTTGGGCCTCTCGTCATGCAGTAACAGAATCAATCCCCCCGAGGCTGCATACGGACCACCTCCAGGGTTTAATAGACCCCAAAACATTGAGATAATTGAAGATTTGTATGGTCCTCCAGCAGAGAAGATTGACACTCTCAAGCCTAGTGAGCCAGAACCTAGGCCCGTTGTCTATGGCCCGCCCCGTGGTTGATGACTTCAAATCTGAAAATGTTGTGGAAAAATGAAAAAGACAACGTTTACGCTAAGGAAATGGTTGGTGCGCGGTTTTGTTGTGGTTGGTGCTTTAGTAGGCATCACTGCTTGCCAGCATTCTAAAAAGTACAACCTTGATGATGACGAAAGTCTCTCGAGTTCAGAATCTAGCGACATCAGCATGGTGGAGGAAGTCTATGGACCTCCTATCGATGAAATTGATGATGTGAGCCCAGTAGAGGTAGTCTATGGTCCACCATCTGATTTCATTGACCCAGAGAGTGTGTCCTATATTGATGAACCGCCTGAAAGGTGAATAATCGAAGTAGAAAAAGATGAAAACTCGTCAGCTTATTGAATTTGAAAATACTCGCCGCGAGCGTCGGTGGCTTGAAAAGAACCATCCGCTGCGGCAGTTGTTTTGGGAATGCACACTGCGCTGCAACCTCTCGTGCCGTCACTGTGGCAGCGACTGTCGCAAGGTGTCGCTAACGCCTGATATGCCTCTTGAGCATTTCCTTCCAGTGCTTGATGATGTGGCAACGATGATAGAACCCGGAAGAGTGTTGGTAAATACCGTAGGTGGCGAGCCATTAGTGCGTCCCGACATTGTTGAGTGCGGCAAGGCAATCACCGACCGAGGCTTCATGTGGGGCTTTGTTACAAATGGTGTGTTGCTTACTGAAAAGATGCTGCGTGACGTGCTCAAGGCAGGCCTGCGCACCGTGGCAGTGAGTCTCGATGGCCTGGAGAATGAGCACAACTGGTTGAGAGGAGGGTCGTTTGATGGCGCTATGGCCGCAGTGAAACTTCTCACCCGTACCCGCAACTTGTTGTGGGACGTGATTACCTGCGTGAACCAGCGCAACTTCTCTACTCTGCCTGAGCTCAAGCAGTACCTTCTCGACGCAGGTGTAACCAAGTGGCGCATTTTCACAATCTTCCCGCAGGGCAGGGCGAAACTTAACAACGAACTGTTCCTCAATCCTGAGCAATATGTTGAGCTTATGGACTTTATCGCCTCGACTCGAAAAGAGGGCAAGATTGATTTGTCCTATAGTTGTGAGGGTTTCCTCGGCGACTATGAGGGAGAAGTGCGAAGTCACATCTATAGGTGCGACGCAGGCACGATGACAGCTTCGATACTTGCAAATGGCGACATCAGCGGATGCCTGAGCATCCGTTCGCATTACAACCAGGGCAACATCTACCGCGACAAGTTCTCTGACGTGTGGAAAAACCGCTTTGAGCAGATGCGCAACCGCCGATGGATGAAGCGTGACGAGTGTGCCAAATGCAAGGTTTGGGACTGGTGTGCAGGTGGCCCCTTCCATCTGCGTGATGATGACGGCAAGATGCTTCACTGCAACTACCTAACTATCTGCGAAGCGAAGAAGTGAGCGCATTTTTTTAGAAATTTAAATCAGAAATAATACTATCAGTATGAGGCGATTAGTTTTCTTACTTGTTGCGATGATTGGCGTGTGCCTTATGGCAATGGCGCAGTCATCTAGCCACCAATATGTGACTGTTGTGGCAGAGCCCGACCATGCCGACTGGACTTACCGCATAGGCGAAACGGCTCATTTTACCGCCTATGCCATCAAGGAGAATGTGCGTATGCGCGACACGGAGATAACCTACAGCTATGGCCCCGACAAACTCGATGCCGTCTTTACCAAGACTATCAAGACCGACCGCAATGGCGTGGCACACTTTGACGTGCCAGGCGCCAAAACGCCAGGGTTTACTAGCGTGAGAGTGAAGGTGGAACTCGACGGACATAGCTATAGCTCAATGACGAATATCGCTTTTGATCCCTATAACATCAAGCCCACGACCACTATGCCCGATGACTTCGAGCAGTTCTGGAATGATGCTATGGAAAAAGCCGCTCAGATACCTATGCAGCCCACGTTGCGCCACAGCGACGAGGAGAGCAACGATAGGGTAGATGTCTATTACCTGCGCTTGCAGTCTTACAAGAAAGGCAACTACGTGTATGGTGTGCTCACTGTGCCTAAGACCACTGGCCGCAAACCTGCCATCTTGCGACTTCCTGGTGCTGCTGTGCGCTCGTTTAATGGCCCTAATGAACTTTCCTACGAGGGTTTTGTAGTTCTGGAGATTGGGGTTCACGGCATTCCCGTTGACCAGGACAAGGAGATATACCGCCAACTCGAGGCTGGAGCATTGGCGGGCTACACCACGATGGGTATCGACAACCGCGACACCTATTACTACAAGCGTTCTATCTTAGGGTGTGTGCGTGCCGTTGATTACTTGTGCACGCGCGACGATGTTGACACCACACGCATCGCCACCTACGGCGGTAGCCAGGGCGGAATGCTCTCGATAATGACAGCGGCATTGAGTCCGCATGTGAGTGCATTATTTGCCTATTTCCCTGCCTTCTGCGACCTCACTGGCTACTACTACGGTCGTGGGGCAGGATGGCCGCACCTGTTCCGTGACCTCAACGAGCCCAATATCAAAGCGCGTATGGAAGTGTCACGATATTTCGATACCGTGAACTTCGCCCGCATTCTGCGGGTTCCAGGCTTCTATGCTTGGGGTTTCAACGATCCAGCTTGTTGTCCTACATCCACTTTCAGCGCTTATAATGTGATTACCGCCCCCAAGCAGTTGCAAGTGGGTCGCGACACAGGTCACTGGCTCTACCCCTGGCAAGTGGATAACGCCATGAAATGGCTCAAGTCCCAATTCCACATGTGGTAGGGACTAGGCGGCCGTGTCAATTGTGCATTATTAATTATTATATGCAAGTGCTGCGCCTAGTGCGGTGCAGTATTCGGCGTGGGCTGGGATGTGGAATTTCACGCCATAGATTTCCTCGATGCGTGGGAACACCACTGCACATTGCGGCAGGCGAGTGAGGTTACCAATCAGCACGAAATCTTTCACACCAGTATTGAGTTTAGAGAGTACGGCAGCCGAGCCAATCGACTCAAGTACCATGCAGATGATGCCAAGTGCAACGTCGTTGTCGCTAGGGGTGATTTGTCTCACCTTGCCAAATAGTGATGCCGTGGCGTGCAGAGGCAGACCTTCGAGGTCGGTCTTGCAGATGTCTTTGATTTGAAGGTTTATGTGAGTGATGTCGCCGTTCTTGGCTAGCTCTATGACGTCGGTGATATGGTCGGTCTTGAGCAGCAAGTGAGCCAGGCCCATCAAAGTGCCGCCGCCAATGCCGATACCCCCCAGGTGCTTAATCACGTCGCCATCAACGCTTACTAGTGTTGTTCCAGTACCCATCGACACCACGGTGAGGTTATCGAGGCCGCTGTCGAAGCGCGCGCCAAGTCCGTCGGCTAGGAATTCGTCAGCCTTACTAGTAGGCAGGCCATAGATTGGAGTTGTCACGCCCGAACTGCCCACACCAGTGAGCATCACATGCTCGATGTCGGCGAGGGTTATGTCGTTGTCATAGATATACTTGCCAAACGCCCCGAAAAGCGACGTGATAGGGTCGGCAGCCGTGATAAACATAGGCGAGAGAATCTGCCCGTTATTAAGTCCCACAATCTTGGTGGTGCTTCCGCCCACATCAATTCCTATTACTAAGCCCATAAATTTGTCTGTTTTATAAAAATGCGGTCAAAATTAGTATAAAATAAGCAATGGCACAAAAAAAAATGACTAAATTTGCAAAGTAGAAACTATACCGCTATGAAAAAGATAATTTCTAACGACATTGTGACACTACGCTCTCTTGAAGTCACCGACCTCGATGTGCTCTATAAATGGGAGAATGATAGTTGGCTATGGACCGTGAGCAATATTATGTCGCCGTCTCCCAAGAGTTACCTGTGGCAGTATCTGCAGAACTACGACAGTGACATTTACACCACTCGCCAGCTGCGCTTGATGATAACGCTCACCGAGACTGGTGAGCCGGTGGGCACAGTTGACCTCACCAATTTTGACCCATTTAACAACCGCGCCGAGTTTGGAATTATGATTGACAAGGCTCACGGAGGAAAAGGCCTTGGCGATGCGGCATTGAGACTCACCATTGGTTACGTGCGTGACTATTTAGGGCTTTATCAGATTTATTCCTTAGTGCCAGCGAGCAACACTGTGTGCATTTCTTTGCTCAAGAAACATGGCTTCACTACCGCTGGATTGCTAAAGAAATGGATAAACCACGGCACCGAAATCCATGACGTGGAAATGATGCAGCTAATTTTTTAAGTTTAGCAATGAATAAGTCATTAAAGAATAGAAACATGAAATCTCACATAACGAGACTTCGCTCCTTTTGTGCAAGTCGATGGCCTAAAGAATTGGGTAACACTCATGGGGTAAAACATTGGGACAGAGTTGCTAAATTCGGGGAGATGCTTTTCATAGAAGGTGCTGATAAGGATGTGATAATGGCTTTTGCCTACCTTCACGATTCTGAAAGAAAGGATAATGGTGAAGATTTTGAACATGGAAAAAGGGCATCGATTTTTATAGATACAATTCGTGACACAGAATTGAATTTTTTGAATGATTCCCAGATTGCAAAACTCAAACGCGCCTGCGAATTGCATACTGTGGAGCATCGTACAGGCGACCTTACAATCGACATCTGCTTTGATGCCGACAGAATGGACTTATTGAGAGTGGGTATAAAGCCTTTGCCTGATAGAATGGCTACTGAGCGAGGTGCAGAATTGGTCTCCAATTAATGCTTTTTTGCTCCTAATTAAGACTCACGTCATCGGGCCAGTTTTTCCACAGTTGATATTGTTCGCCAAAGCGGGCAACGGCGTTTTCCCAGATTGCATCATTGTTGGTGCTCATCACTAGCGGAGCGACATTGCCTTTAAGCACTGCCCAATCGTGGCGCATGACTTCGTTGTCGAGTTGGCCAACGCCCCATCCGCTGTATCCCACCATGAATTTCACCTTTTCATTCACGTTCTCGCCATCGGCAAGAAACATTTTAATTACTTCAAAATCACCTCCAAAGAACACTCCTGGTGCCACCTGTTCGCTGCCAGGAATGGCGTCTTTGCCTAGTGAATGCAGGAAAAACATCATGTTAGTGCCCACAGGGCCGCCTAGGTAGAGTGGAATCTGCTCGTTGCACACCACATCGGGCACCAGCTCGTTAAGCGTGAAGCGGGTGGGCTTGTTCACAATCACACCCATTGACCCATCCACATTGTCGTGATCGACGAGGATAGTGATGCTACGCTTGAAGCAGAAGTCCTCTACAGTGGGCTTGGCTACAAGTAGAGAGCCGCGTGCTGGCTCTGGCTGATTGTCGAGCAAATTGAATATGTCAAGATTTAAATCTTCCATTTTGCACGCAAAAATAGTCAATAATTACAATTTTTACAAGATTTTTGGCCACATATCAAGAAAAAACACTAACTTTACGCGCAATTTAGATAAACACTCATGAAAGTACTAAAATTTGGAGGAACATCGGTAGGCACAGTAGAGGCTCTGCGAAATGTGAAATACATTGTTGAGCATCAGGATGAGCCAGTTATTGTCGTGGTATCGGCACTTGGCGGACTCACCGACACGCTCATAGAAGCGGCTAATCTGGCTGCCAAGAACGACATTGGCGCCTATCGCATTGTGCAAGACATCACAGCGCGCCACAACGAGATTATGAACACGCTCATTACTGGCGAGCAGATTGATGACGCGCTCAACCGCGTGCGTGCGCTTTTCTATGAGCTGAGCAATGCCTATACCGATATCTCGCGCAACGAGGAGCTAACTGAGGCCGACCTTGAAGAAGTGGTGAGCTATGGCGAGCGACTATCGTCGCTTATCATCAGCCTTATCATCGACGACGCCACCTATTTCAATTCCCTCGAGATAATGCGCAGTTCCAACCATGAGTGTGACCTGGAAGCTACCAATGCCAATATCGCTAATACATTGGGTAAGTTCAAGGGAAAAGTGGCTGTTATGGGTGGATTCATCTCTCGCGACAGCAAGAGCCGACGCATCTCCAATCTGGGACGTGGCGGCAGCGATTACACCGCAGCCATCGTTGCCAGCGCCCTTAATGCCGACAGTCTGGAAATATGGACCGATGTTGACGGCTTTATGACTGCCGATCCGAAGAAAGATCCCGAAGCCACTGTAATCCGCCAGATGACTTACGCCCAGGCGCAAGAGATGTGCGACCAAGGTGCAAAGGTTATTTACGCCCCCACCATCAAGCCTGTGGCCGAGAAGCACATCCCAATCTGGGTTAAGAACACCTTCAACCGCGGCGCTTTGGGCACTCTTATAGCCGATTGATGGCACTATGTGCAGATTCGTTATAACCAGAAACGACTAATTGCACTGATTTATGAAACAAGGAAAACACATCTGTGAGACACTCAAGGCAATACGCAAAGATATTGCTAAAGCCAATGATATAGACTACCAGCCTATTGAGTGCAATCATCAAGGTGATTGTGCTGGCACTTGTCCCGCCTGTGAGAGTGAGACAAGATGGCTCGAGCGACAGCTGCGTTCACGGCAAGCACTTGGCAAAGCAGTGTTAGTTGCAGGCTTGAGTCTTGCATTGAGTGGAATGGCAGCAGCAAGTCCTTCATCAATACCGAGCGACAGGAAAAAGCCCGTTTCTAAAAGTAGGACATATTCAAAGAAGAATAAGATAAGCAAAAAAAATAGTCGTGACCTTCCTATAGTAGGTGTGGTTGAAGATTCGATTCCTCGAACTAGTGCGGAATTCCCCAATGGAGAAAAAGCGTTATTGGATTCTATCGATGCATATTTAAGTAATATTCCTGACAAGAAAAATATTACTGAAGATTATTATTGTGAAGTAGGGTTTTATGTTGAAAAAGATGGAAGTATAGGTAATATTATATATATTATGAATTCTACAAACCCTGCTATAGATAAGTATATAAAGGAGGCAATTCACTCCCTGCCAAAATTCTCAAAGCCAGCATATAATAGTAAAAATCAACCTGTGAGAAGTTCATATTCACTTCCCGTAACAATCAAAGTTAAAGAAGAGGAATCAAAAACCGAAGAATAAACCAATACAATAACCCATAACTTCTTATGTCTTACCCAAAATTCATTTTAACTCAGGACGGTCATTTGCGGCTTGGGATGGTGACGTTGCATCGTCATCTTATGGATCATGGCGACGTGTGTCTTGGGGGAGGGTATTGGCGCATTAACCATGCCGCGAGGCAGGTTGAATTGAGCGGAGCATCGAGCGACTACGGCAAGCCACAGTGGCACCATATCGATAAAGTGTTTCTCCCACGTGATTACGAAGGCTACACCTTTACTTGGCTCATAAATGGCAAGCAGCATCCCTTAACCGAGATGCTGCCTGTAGAGTATGTATAAATCACTAACCTGAACGCCCAATTTACGTGGTGGGCGTTGCAGTTGATAGGACTTGTTCGCGGAAGATGTTGTCTTTCTTCATCCGCTCGTAGGTTTTTTTGCTGGCGGCTTGATGCGACTCTTTCTTGCTGTATCCTTCACCATCGGCGGCGAAGATGCCACCAAGTAGGACAGCGGTGCGGAACACTGGGTTGCCTTCGGCATCGTTCATGGTGTCGATGAGTTGGAACTCGATTTGCACCCTGTATTTTTGTGTCCACTCTATGAGTCGCGATTTATAGTTCTGCTCAGTTTTGACAAGTTCGCGGAGGTCAAGATGTTCGGCAATTACCTTCTTCTCTATGAAGTCTTTACAGGCTTTATAGCCTCGGTCGAGATATATCGCTCCAATGAGTGCCTCCACAGCGTTGCCACTGATGTAGGAGTTGTGGCTCGATGAGTGTGTCGATGCTCTCACATGCGACTCAAGGCGGAATACTTTGCCAATTCGGTTAAGGCTCTCGCGTTGAACAATCTTGGCTCGTGTACTGGTAAGGAATCCCTCATGCTTCTTGGGATAGCGGTCGTAGAGGTAGGCGCCCACCACTGCGTCGAGAATGGCGTCGCCCAGGAACTCCAGACGCTCATTGTTGGCCCATCGTCCGTCGGCAGTCTTCACTGGCATGGAGCGGTGCACAAGAGCCAACTTATAGTACTCGATGTTAAGAGGATAGAACCCTGTTATGCCATGAATAAAAACGTAAAGTTCCTTTTCCTTAGCGAAAAGGAACTTTACGACTGATATGATTCTGTCAAACAAGGCCGTGGAGTCTTTAATTAACAGGCAAAACCGCCATAGCACTCCAATGTGATGGTAAATCCTAAAGTGGTTATTACCTTTTCAAAAACGTCTAACAAATCAATACTTCTTCACAAGAAGACTGGCGTTGTGGCCGCCAAAGCCAAAGGTGTTGGACAACGCCACTTTCACCTCACGGCGTTGAGCCTTGTTGAAGGTGAAATTGAGGTTGTAGTCGATGTTCTCGTCATTGTCACCGTCAATGTGGTTGATGGTGGGCGGAACGATGTCGTCTTGGCAGGCCTTCACGCAGAACAGAGCCTCCATAGCGCCTGTGGCACCTAGCATGTGGCCGGTCATCGACTTGGTAGAGCTGATGTTCAAATCGTAGGCATGCTTGCCAAACACCTCAATTATTGCCTGTGCCTCGCTGAGGTCGCCAACGGGAGTAGAAGTGCCGTGCACGTTGATGTAGTCAACATCGGCAGCTGTGATTCCCGCATCCTCAAGGGCGCGCTTCATCACGAGCGATGCGCCAAGGCCCTCGGGATGGCTGGCGGTGATGTGGTAGGCGTCGGCACTCATGCCACCGCCAATCACTTCGGCATAAATTTTGGCACCGCGAGCCAAAGCGTGCTCAAGCTCTTCGAATACCAGCGTTACGCCACCCTCACCCATCACGAAGCCGTCGCG
>JAGCRW010000094.1 GCA_017964485.1 Muribaculaceae bacterium
AATAGTCTTAGGACCTTCTACTGTAACAATGTCGCCAACTTCAATGCCCCAAGCGGCAATTGAGTTGTTGGCACCTGCCTTACCACTCTTGTCGAGAGTACCATAGATGTAAAGATCGCCAGTACCATCGTTCATATACCAGTTGCCATAGCTAGTGCTGACAATCTTGGTAACAGCACCGGTAACGCGATAGGTCTTGCTTTCTGGACCTTCGTTAACCTCGGCGCAAGTGGCGTCTTCAACAGTTGCCAGACCTTGGATTACGTTGATGCGCTGAGTGCGTCCTGCGCAAGCAATCTTGAGTTCGGTGTTACGTCCGTTTGATGCAGCGGGAGCGCTGAACTTAACTTTAGTCTCACCAGCCTTGCCTTGCAATGGAGTTACAGTGAGCCACTCTGGAATGTCTTCTTCGTTGAAGCTCCAGTCGGCTTGTGCATTGACATCAATAGTAGCCTCACCACCGTCAATGTTGAGGGGTACATATGAACGAGAAACTTGAATCTCGTTGAGAAGCGTTACTGTATCCTCATCGGAGCAGCTAACCATCATAGCACCTACAAGTGCAATAAATGCGGGAATAAAATATCTAAGTTTCATAGTCGTAAAAGTGCTTAAATGTTAGTTGAAAATATACTGAACACCGATAGCCACGTTCCAGCACTGGCCAATAGAGTGGTTGGGAACCCAAGTCTTGGTTTCGCCGCTGATGGCCTTGTTGGTAGAGAATGTAGCAAATCCGTCGGCGTCAACGCCCTCATACTTGAGGATGCGTGCGTCGCTGCCAATCTCAGGATTAAGATACTTGCTCACGCCCCAGCTAGAGTTGAAGAAGTTGAGCACGTTCTTCATGTCGAAGCTCAGCTGGATAGTGTGCTTGGTCTGTCCAGCACGGAAGGTGAAGTCGTGCTTGTAACCAAGGTCAATGCGATGTACCCAGGGGCTGTAAACGCTGTAGCCCTCGGCATACTGTCCCTGATGATTCTTCAGGTAGCTGTCTTTGTGCAGGTAGTCCATAAAGCGGTCGCGGTCGTTATCGCTCACGAAGCGGAACTCACGGCTGGCAACCTCCTCATCGGTTGGGATATAGATTGCGTCGTAGTTGTATCCGTCGCCGTTCATGTCGTTGCTGGTCATGTAAGAGTAGTTGTAACCACCGCGCCAGGTCTCATAGATGATGCTATAGTGGTTGCCAGCATGGTCGTGCAATGTGGCGTTGGCGATGAAGCGGTCGGGAGTTACATACTGCGAGTTGTGCAGGCGGATGTTGTTAGGACCTTCCCAAGTGGGAACATAGGTGAAGGCACTCTCGGCAGCCGAACCTGGCATACCAGTAACTTCCTTGGCTACGGTGTGGGTGTAAGATGCCATGAGGCTTACCCAGTCGGCGGGTTTGGCAGTTGCCATCAAGTTGGCGCTCCAGCCATAGCCCTTGCTTGTGTTCTCAAGAACAAATGCCTTGGTTCCTGTGCGGAATCCGTCGGGATAGATAGGACGGTTGTCAACTCCGTTGAAGCGTGCGAAGCCTCCCACGCTTGGGATTGACCAGTCGCTGATTGAAACGGCATTGATAGTCTTGTTGAAGATAAACTCACCAGTGAGCTCAAATGGGAATGACACGGGGATAGCGTAGTCGATGGCAATCGACGATTTCCACACCTGTGGCATCTTGAAGTTGGGATCAACAGCCGAGATAGAAGAGGGCACTGCACCGTCCTTAGGATTAACGGTAGTTGGGTAGCCCATCTCAAAGAGCTTGTTCTGCAAAGCAGCGATAGTGGCTTTGCCGTTGGCGTCGGTAACGAGGCCGCCCTCAAAGAGAGTCATGTCGGTGTTCTTGGCATTGAGCTGTGCTTGGTATTGAACCATACCGCCGTTGGTAGGCATATTGGTGAAGAATACCAGTGGCAGGCGTCCTGAGAAGAGACCTGTACCACCACGCACCTTAAGGGTCTTGTTGCCCATCACATCCCAAATGAAGCCTACGCGAGGCGAGAAGGTGATGCTGTTCTTGGGCCACTTGCCTGTGTCGATGATGCGAAGCTTGCCATCGTTGTCATAGTAGTCAAGACCGAGGATACCGCTGCGCACGGGCTCGCCATCGGCGTTGTAGAGTGGATAAGCGCCAGAATTGCTTGGCACTTCTACGCCATTTTTGTTATAGAGTGTGAGTGGATTGCCGTTGGCGTCATAGATGTCACCAACGCGAACACCATTGGTCATCAAGTCTTTGTTGTTGAAGAACAGACCATCGATGCGCAGACCATAGGTCAATTTGAAGCGTGGAGTAACGTTCCACTCATCCTGGCCATAGATACCAGCCTTGTTGAACTGAACGCGGGCTGCGGGAGCTGACTCGCCGTCATAGCCGTAGGTCAAGCACACTACCTCGGGGGCAGCGCCGTTGATGAAGTCGTCAACGCTCAAATAGCGGTAGTAGCCGCTACCGTTACGCATATACTGGTTGTCGGCCATCTGGTGCTCAAAGTTGATGCCAGCGGTAATCTTGTGGTTGCCGGCATAGTAAGTGATGTCGTCCTTGATGTTCCAAATGGTGTTGTGCACGGCGTTGTTCCAGGTAAAGAGCTCATAACCGAGAGCCATGTAGTTACCAGTGTTGCCGGTGCCATCGAGGATGTCGATGAATGGGAACTCGCTAGAGTTGCTGCCACGCACGTCATCGAGCTTCGACCAAGTGGCGAGGAACTGGTTTGACAGCTTGTCGGTCAAGCGGCTGTTCAAGTCAAACGATAAAGAGTGCACAATGTTCTGCATCGAGTACATGGCATTGGCAAAAATCATCGAGTACTGCGAAGCGCGGTTGTAGGACGAGCGTGTGCCACCGTCCATCGAAGATGCGTTGGTTGAGTTCCAGATGTTGTTCTTTGTATAGTTGTAACGCAGTGCCAAGTGATGGTCGCTGTTGATGTTCCAGTCGATGCGGGCAAGCAGCTTGTAGTTGCTCTCGTCGGCGGGGAAGTCGGTAAACGAGCCAGTGTCATAACCATACTTGTCCATCACGTGCTTCTGCACACGTGCCAAGTCGGCAACAGTGGTGCGTGAGAGGTAGTTGTCGGGGTCGGCAACACCATTCTCTGAAGCGCGCCAGCGGTTGGCAACGGTAGGAATCTTAGCCATCTCACCGTTCACGAAGAAGAACAACTGGTTCTTGATGATGGGGCCACCCAGGGTGAAGCCATACAATGTGTTGCGGTCCTTCTCGCGGGCACCTGCGATTTGCTGGCCATCAACGGCGTCGCCACGCATTTGCTCGTTGCGGTGATAGATGTAGGCACTACCCTTTAAGGTGTTGTTACCGCTCTTGGTGATGGCGTTCACACCACCGCCAATGAAGTTGGTTTGACGCACATCGTAGGGCGAGATAACCACCTGCATCTCCTCGATAGCGTCGAGCGAGATAGGGTTGCCACCGCCTGGCAACTTGTCGCTAAGACCAAAGTTGTTGTTGAAGTTGGCGCCGTCAACGGTGAAGTTTGCTGTACGGCCGTCGGTACCGGCAAAGCTCATGCCATTGCCGCCATAGGGCGAGAGGCGAGTCACGTCGGTAATGCTGCGTGTCACGGTAGGCAGGTTAGTGATCTGCACGTTGGTGATGTTGGTCGATGCACCTGTCTTGTCGATGGGGAACTTCGACCCTGAGGCAGTTACCACCACCTCTTGCAGCTGGTTGGCGTCGGTACTCATCTGGATCTCCTGGAGGTTGTAGTTCTCACCAAGTTCGAGAATGATACCATTAACAACCGTGTTCTGATAACCAACGTAGGTCACGGTTGCCGTGTAGGGCCCACCGGTACGCATACCTTGGAGGTAGAAGCGACCATCCAAGTTGCTCACGGTGTTGTACTCTGTACCCGAGGGCTCATGTACAAGCTTTACTACTGCGCCAATGAGTGGGTCATTGGCTTCGTCGAGGATTACACCCGAGATAGACGAGGTGGTAATCTGCGCGTTCAATGATATCGCTCCTGCGAGCAACATCATCAACGCTGAGAAGTAAAATCTTTTAAGCATAGAATTTTGATTAATAAATAAATTATATAAATAATGTGTCATAAAAAAATCGCACACCGCTATTAGTTGATATGCTAATAGCGGTGTGAAGGCAAATTGGTCTTTGTGCACTGAGTCGCTGACATTTTGTCCTTGACAGCAACTATTTGACTGCCAGGACAATGCGCCTCAAGTATAAGAAAATCCAGAAACTTCATTTCTCTTGTTATGCACAGAATTTCGGTGCAAAGGTAGTGCATATTTTTGGGAATAACAAGAAAAAATGGTTTGCATTTTAAAAAAAATCTTCTTAACTTTGCGGTTTGGAAAATAATACTCACTTTAACAATAAATTAGCATTATGAAGAAATTATTCACATTAGCAATGATTGCCCTCATGGCAGCCTTGCCCATGATGGCACAGCGTCACAACTACACCTCTAGCACTAGCAACCGCTATGATTATGAGCGTGGTCACAGCCGCTGGATCAGGAACTATTATGGCAAGGACATGTACTTCGGCTTGCGCATTGGCCCCGCCTTCTCGCATGTGAGTGGCGACGCCATTAATTATGCTGGTAGTGCCAAGACTGGCTTGCATCTGGGTGGTGTGGTAGGCTTTGAGATCACCAACCGCGCTCCAGTGTTCTTTGAGACAGGTCTCAGCTATGTAAACAAGGGTGGAAAGAGCAATAACTGGACCACAAGCTTGAGCTACATTGAGATGCCACTCGTGTTCAAATACATCTATTACACCGATATGGGCCTCTCGATTCATCCGCTCTTTGGTGGCTATCTGGCTGTGGGTGTTGACGGAAGCATTAAGGACTATATAACCAAAACTAAGGCTGGCGCCTTTGCCAAAGAGACTAAGCTTGGCGTGCCAGGTTTCAAGCGCTTTGACGGTGGCTTGCGCATTGGCTGTGGTGCAGGATTCAGCATGTTCTATCTTGACTTGTGCTACGACATAGGTCTTGCCAACATCAGCCACAGCGACTACGAATCGAGCAGCAACGGCACCTTCTACCTCAACTTCGGCGTGAACTTCTAAGAAAAACTTGATTATAGAAGAAAAGGGACTCAACCAAGAGTCCCTTTTCGCTTATTATAACAACTGAATCATCTGAATTTTCTGATTTTCCAAAATCCTGACATCTTTTTGCAAATAATCAGATTTTTCAGAAAAATCAGTTGTTTATTTTATTATGAGTGTTTTGGTACGTTCACGTTCCTGTTCACATTCCCGAGATCAGAACTGTGGTGGTGCCACTTTGAGCATGTCGCTCACCTCAATCAGGTCGCCGTCGTTGGGGGCAGGAGTGATGCCCAGCAGGTGGGCGAGAAGGGGATAGATGCACACGTTGCGGAAGGTGCCTGGGCGCACATAGCCCACCTTGAAGTCGGGGCCAATGGCGCGGAATCCCACGAGCATATCGCTGTAGGTGGGGTCCCAGCCGTGAGTGCCGCCGCCCACCTTGGTGTTGTTGCGGAACACCCATCCCAGGTCGGGCATCACCACCACGTCGCTCATGTTCTTGTTGGTGCCGTAGTGCAGATATTCTGGCAGTTGGCCTTTCTTCCATGCACGTATGTGGTCCACGCCTTGCAGGGCATTGACGATGGAGTCGGCATACTCGGGCTTACTGGTGTAGATAAGCGCTGGGTTGTCGCCGTCGAAGTGGCTCACCCATTCTTCCTTCACATATTTGTCGCTGCGCACCACGCGCACATCGCTGAGCCATGCCATGCCGTGGTCGCCGGTGATGATAAGGTTGATTTTGTTGCCAATCTCGGGGATGGCTTTCAGTCGTGCCCACAGTTTCCACAGCAGTTCGTCGAGGCTCTCGATGGCACGGCGGGTCTTCATGCTGTTGGGGCCGTAGCTGTGTCCCGAGTGGTCGGGCTCCTCAAAGTAGCACATCACCAGGTGCGGACGCTTGTCCTCGGGAAGGTTGAGCAACTCTATCACCTTGTCAACACGCTCCTCGGGCTTGAGCAGCGGCTTCTTGCGGTAGTCCTGCCAGTAGGTGGGGTATTCACCATTGATTTTCACGTCGCTGCCCACCCAGTATACTGTGGCAGTCTTCACGCCCTGGCGCTTGGCGGTGAGCCAGATGGGGTCGCCGCCATAGTTCTTGCCTTTGCCGGCCTCGTCGCTGCCAATGTAGTACTTGCTGCCCGAGTCGAGCAGGTGGAAAGTGTTGGCGATAATGCCGTGATGGTCGGGGTAGAGCCCCGTGGCAAGGGTGTAGTGGTTGGAGAAAGTCTTGGTGGGGAACGAGGGCTGCATCACCGCCTTCACGCCTTCTTTAGAGAGGCGTTCAAAGAACGGCATGTCGTAGCACTCGGCATAGTCCCAGCGCAGTCCGTCGCACGAGACGATTACGGTGTAGGTGTCATTACCCGCTGCCCAGGCAGCGCAAGCCAGCACGCAGGCTAGCATCAAATTGAGAAGTCGTTTCATAGTTTTAAAGAATTTTTTTGTCACTGCAAAGGTAGAGAAAAGTTTTCAGTTTTCAGTTCTCAGTAGTCAGTTTTTTCTCAAAAGCCTCAACTATTCCGACGTTATATCAAACAACAATAACAACCAATCAACAACCAAAACAACAAAAATTTCAAACGATAAAATACTCGCTAAAACTTTACATTAGTCGCCTGCGGCGAGAAATCTAACAAAATTATTCCAAATCTAACAAAAAATATTATTTGCTTGATTTGTTTTAGATTTGAAAGATTTCTGCCCGGAGGGCACTAAGCTTTTTGACAGGAGTTACAGGAAATATCAGGAGAGACAAGATCTTGTTACTCTTGTAATATCTTGTTATTCTTGTCAATTTATAACAGACAGACAAACAAAAACAGACAGACAGATTTTTTATGCCTGTTTGTCTGTATGTCAAATTATTTGAGTTGTGCTAGTTGTGTTTATGTTGTGTAAGTTGTTTTACATAATTGCGACGTGGCATTTAACACAAAAAGCGCCCACGAGGGGCGCTTAATTGTGCATTATGAATTATGCATTAAAACTATGCATTGAGATTAGTTTCCGAGCAGGATGTCATAGACTGCGGTAATGTCGGCGGCGGTGATGTCGCCATCGCCGTTTACGTCGGCGGTGTTTATATAAGTCGTGTCGCCATTGAGCAGGTAGTTGTATAGCTCAGTGATGTCGGCTGCGGTCACGGTGCCGTCACCGTTCACGTCGCCGTTCACGATTGCCACGATGGTGCCGAAGTTCTTCCAATAAACTGCAGCCTTGTAAGCATTGATACTTGCCTTGGGCACATGTAGCGTTTGGCTAGGTTGGAGTGCAGAATTCCAAACGTTTGGTTCTGAGATGGTGGGTGGAGTTGTTGCCAAGCATGTCACGTCCTTAAGTTTGTAACCCGAAGTGGTCTGATACATAGATCCTGTCTTCAAAGTTTTGGTGTTGGCTGGCAATTTAAAGTGAGTAATATTATTAGCCTCATTGAAGGCACTACCCATAAGGTCAAGCTTGGAGTCCTTGCAATTGGTCAAGTCAACAACACCCTCAAGACCTGATTTATAGAAAGCCCTGTTACCTATATAATTGAGATTGCAAGGCTGGTTTGGCCATTGGAATTTCTTCAAGTTGGTGCACTTATAGAACGCATAGTCGGGAATCTTCCTAAATTCATTTTTTGCCCATTGCACCGAGACCTCTTTTAAGTAAGTCGAGCCAGCGAAGCAGCTGTCACTGAGCTCAGCAGTATACCAGCGACGACCATAGCTGTCGGTGATGTAGGAATTATCACCAATAACAGGATACTGATAGAAAGAAGCATATTCGGGAGAATATACATATTTTGCTTTTAAGTTGCCATCACTATTTTTGTAAGTTGCTGTCAATCCATCATTGTCACAGGCTCCAGCCTGAACGGTGGTGAAATGGCGCCAAAGATAGTAGCCACCCATGTTACTAGCTTCTAAATAGTTAGTTCTAGCGCCCACAGGGAGATAAACCTTGCAGCTCTGGGGCACGTTGTAGAAGCAGCCACTAGTGCTGTTGGTGGCTGTGGCATAACTGTCATAAGTTGGCCAATCGACTGGTTCAGAATAAATAGCTGTATTATCTATATTAATATATATTTTTTGAAGACTTGAACAACCCCTGACGAAATTGGGGCAGAGACTAATACGAGAGACACTACTCGGAACTCTGATTTCAGTCAGACTCGGGTTGTTGGCAAATGCCTGGTCTCCAACCTTATAAACACCATAAGGCAGTGTGACTTTTGTGAGTCTTGTGTTGCGGAAGCAGAAGTTGGGGATTGGTGTCTCAACAGCATAAAGGTTGTTGAAGTACACATTTTTCAGTGCGGTGCAGTTCTCAAACTGTCCGCCACCATGACAATCGACAAAATATTGGTTTAGCGTCACCGAGGTGATTTGCCAGTTGCCTTTGAAAGCGTGAGCTGCAATTCTGCCCACTTCATAAGTAGTGCCTCTATAGGTGAACGTTTTAGGAATTGTGATTGCTCCAGACTTTAGAAGAGTGTAATCGTCGGAAGTGTCACCCACTGTTGTTCCATATACTAAAGTAGCAAACTTGTATTGGTATCCTGTGTAGGTCTTCAACATATAAGGGTAGCCATCGACCACCACATCCCAGGCACCATAGGTCACATTGTGGTCTTTCCAGTAATTGTCGGTATAGAATGGTGCAGAGGTCTCGTGTCCATAATCGTCAGGGCTAAAATTCTCGGATGGCACATACACCATCATTATCACTGGCGTTCCATCGAATGTGTAGGAATTGACCGATGAGCGGTTAGCAAGAGTTGCCACTATCAGTTTCTTCAGATGCGAGCATCCGTAGAAAGCGTTGGTGTAATCAATGCTTGTCACCGATGACGGAATCTTTATGGCAATGGGTGACGTGGCGTTCATAAAGGCGTGGCCGCCAATTGTTGTCACGCCATAGGGAAGTGCAATCCAGCCAGCCTTGCAGTTGTCGCTAAAGGCGTAATCAAAGACTGTTGTGAGCTGAGTGGGGAAGCTCGACTCGCCGGTATAGGCGTTTTTGGCTGGTACTTTAACGAGGGTTTTCAGTCCTGCCTTGTAGAGCGCGCCAAAAGTGCTATAGGTGGAATAATAGCTGCTGTTGCTCGCCACAGTGAACTTCTCGAGGTTGTAGCACTGGTTGACAGCGGTGACGGCAAAGGTTTCCAAAGTGGCAGGTATGTGAAGGGTTGACATGTAACAGCCGGTAAACGCCCTTGATGCGACATAGTTCACACCCTCGTTGAGGTATATAGTGCTGAGGTTACTGCAATAATAGAATGCCTCCTCAAGGATTTGGCTGGTAGTAAGGCTTGCATAAGTCAAGTTTGTGCAGTAGGCGAAGGCATCACGTTCGATGGTGAAGTTCGACTTATTAATAGCCACCGAATGGATACTGGTATTACCATAGAAAGCCTGTTCAGCAACACTGGTTGGGATGTAGCTGGAGCCATAAATAGAGTAGGATGTGGACTGATAGATAGTTAAACTTGATTGAAGGCAGCCAATGAGCGACAACTCACCGTTGGAAGATGAAGTGGCGGCTTTGGTTACTATATATACATCATTATAAGATCCCACATAGTCAAAGCAATTAGCTGGAGAAGGTGCAGAGTTGACGCTGAAATAGTTGGTCAACTTAGAACCAATGCTATTAGCCTTGGTAATAGCAGGAAGAGTAGGCATATTTACTTTCCTGTAAGAAGCCGAGCAACCTGAAAATGTGTTGTCCTGAACTTCTACCGACCCAGGGTTAAGCGATGCCCAGTTGACAGTAAGAGTTGAGCCCGAGGCACTGCCACCAGAATTATAAAGAATCTCATTACCAAAACCTTTAACTGAGCTGGGGATGTGGACAGTAGATAATTTGGGAAAATATGCAAACGCATGGTATCCAATACCTATTGCACCATAGCTAACCCACACATTAGTAACATTAGGCAATTGAGCACCATTGACAGAATTGACCCAAACAGGCAGCTTTGTTCCACTTGAGGTGGTTATATATCCAGGAATAGAAATACTTGTCGGATTGCTGTTAATTAATGCCTGAGATGGACCTACCAATAAAGCGCATTGAATTCCATAAGCAGTGTTGTTTGTGACGTTGTACTCAAAGTCACCGATGATTTCATTGGCGCGTGTCGCCGTGAAACACATGGCAATCGCCATTAGTAATAGTAAAATTTTCTTCATAATGTAAAAGTTTTTATTGGTTGATAATTATTTTTGTTTCTATGATTGGTTTAGTTCATCAATATTGTCTCAGTAACCTAGGCAAAAAGTAATACCTTGCAACATTTCGCAAATTTACTATATATTTTAATAATATGCAAGTTTTTTTTAGGCAAATAGTAAATTTTTCCTATTTTTTTGGTTCTTTTTTGAGACTGCCCTGTCGCAGTTATATAAAAAATCTTTCGCCAATTACGCATGCCGCTAAATATTGCCGCGCAAGCGCGGAAATTAGAGAGCCTGCGGCTCTAAAATTATTATGGTGCTGACGCACTAAAATTTTAGCGCCAAAGGCGCAACATGCAATTTTAACACGAAGTGTTCTAATTTCCACTCCGCAGGAGTGGCAAGAATGAGAATTAAATGGATATTTTCAGCCTTCGGATGGATTTTGTATCAAATCGTTTTTAATCGTTTGATATTTTATGTTGTGCTAGTTGTTTTTCCGTTGTGTGAGTTGTTTGATATAACGTTGGGCTCGGGCAGGTGTGTTATTCATTATCTGTTGTCATTAATAAAGGAAAAAACATTGCTGTTGTCTTTAATTGTCTTTTAGACTGAGGCTAGGGGTGGGAACAAAAAAATTATGCAGATGTTTCTCAACAGCCGCATAAAGTAAACCTTAAAAATCTAATCCTATGAAAAAACTTGGTGCAAAGATAAGGTTTTGTAAATGATTATGCAATAGTTGTAAATAAATAGTGAGGAGATTTTAACTTTTTTTTAGCGTCGATGCGCAAATTTGTCGCTGTTTCTTGGTCATTTCAAAAATGTTTTTGCTCATGTCGATTATTTTTACTACTTTTGAGAGCCGAAAAGGATATTGTTTTTTTGACATGGACATTTTAGAGCTAAATATATTGGGATGTGGCTCGGCGAAGTCAACGTTGCAGCATCTGCCCACGTGCCAGGTGCTAAATGTGCGCGGGCACTTGATGATGATCGACTGCGGCGAGGGCGCGCAGCTGGGGATGCTGCACCAGCACCTTAAGTTCTCGCGCCTTAAGAACATCTTCATCAGCCACCTGCATGGCGACCATTGCTTTGGGCTGCTGGGATTGCTCTCGACGATGGCGCTGCACAACATAGGCGGCACTGTCACGATACACACCTTCAAGGAGGGTGCCGAGCTGTTTGGGCGCATGCTCGACTTCTTTTGCCGCGAACGCTCGTTTGACTTGAAATTCAATGTCATCGACACTCACAAAGCGGTAATCTATGAGGACAACGCCATCACGGTGACCACGTTCCCGTTGACGCACCGCGTGCCGTGCGTGGGGTTCCTGTTCCGCGAGAAACCTAAATTGCGCCACATCAACTCGTGGGCATGCCAGCAGCACGAGGTGCCTGTTCACGCCATGAACAGCCTGCGCCAGGGCATGGATTATGTGACTCCCGGCGGCGTGGTGATTCCCAACTCGGAGCTCACCACCGATGCCGATCCTGTGATTTCCTATGCCTACTGCAGCGACACGAAATACTCCAAGCGCGTGATAAATGCGGTGAAGGGAGTGGACTGGATATACCATGAGGCGACCTACGACGACGCCAACCTCAAGAACGCCACTAAGCGCTATCACAGCACCGCCCGCCAGGCGGGTATGGTGGCCCGCGAAGCGGGCGCCAAGAAGCTCATACTGGGGCACTACAGCAGCCGCTATGTGGATGTGGCACAGCTTGAAAAGGAAGCACAAGAGGAGTTCCCCGACACCATCGCCGCCACCGAGGGAATGAAAATCGACCTCAGCAGTATCTAAGTGTTAAGTTTTTGCTTCGCCACAACGGCTTTGCCATAAATAAAAACAACTGATTGTTCTGAAAAAATCTGAAATAATAAATAACCTAATCTTTTGATAATCAATTTATAAAAAACAGAGAGTTCAGATATTTCAGTTGTTTATAATAAAAAAATGTGTTTTGACACACCCTCCTGTCTGTCAAAAATTAGACAAGATCTTGTCTCTCCTGATATCTCTTGTAACTCCTGTCAAAGTTTAGTCGCCTGCGGCGAGAAATCTTACAAAAATGCGATTAAGCGAGCCAAAGCTGTGCTTGCACAATGCCTTGCGAGCGTGAGCATTTCTAAAATTGTTCCAAATCTTACAAAAAAATATTTGCTTGATTTGTTTTAGATTTGTATGATTTCTGCCCGGAGGGCACTAAACAAGTGTTGTGCTGGTTGTTTTACTGTTGTGTAAGTTGTTTTATATAACGTCGTAAAAGCAGTATTTACTAAACTAAAAAAGGAGCCCCAGCTCGTGAGGCTCCTGTTAAAGGATGAATTGGTTGGTATATAGTCGTCCTTGCTGGCTTATATGCCAAAGGCAAGTACGGTGTAGCTGTAGTCGTAAGTACGCTCGAAGCCGAGGTTTACGAAGCCTATTCCATCGCCGCCATACCATGAGTACATATTGTTGGTGAAGCTCACGGGGCTGCCATAGATTGAGCAGAGCTCATTGTAGAGGCTGAAGAAGCGGCTGGTGTCGTAGTCGTCGCTGGTGTAAACAAACTCCACATAGTCGAGGTTGTTGTTGCCATCAAACTGCATCATTACATCATCCCAGCCATACTCAAGCAGTTCTACGTCGGTCAAGTAAACGATGTTGTCCATGAATCCGTCGATGTAGTAGCCGTTGTAGTAGAGGTAGTTCAAAGCGTTGCCGAATGAAGTTCCCCATGCCAGTCCGAGTACTCCACCAATGGTGGGACGGCCGTAATAGAGGTTTACATTGACAGTCACGATAGGACGATATACCCACATTGTCGCTGGACGCCAGGGACGTACCGAGGGACGGATGGGCTTGCTCCAACTCCAACTGTTGTGACGGAAGTTGTGGAAGAAGCGATCGCCATCGAAGCGAGGTTTCCAGCCATTGTTGTAGCGGTAGGTCGAGTAGTCGATCTTGGGACCGCCACCAGTCACTACGCTGCCCTTTACCTTTGGACGGTTGTCGGGACGGCTGCTGGGAACAGTGGTGTGTCCTGAGTTGGTGCGATTGCTGTTGCCAGTGCTAGGACGAACGTTGCCGTTGCCAGTGTTGCCGTTGCTCTTGTTCTTGTCGCCAGTGTTAGGACGAACGTTGCTGTTGCCTTTGCTCTTGTTGTCACCAGTGGTGGTGATAACCGAAGTGCCGATGCCAGTAGCCGAGCGGTTGCCGGTGTTGGCGTTGATCACGCTGCCAGTTCCGTGGTTGCCGCCAGTGCTGGGGCGAACGGTGGTGCTGGTCGAGGTGCTAGTGCTGCGAGAGCTGCTGCCGCTGTTTCCGGTAGATGGACGAACGGTAGTCGTGCTGCTGCCAGTAGTCGAGCGCATGCCGGTGGTAGTGGTGGTCCTGTTAACCTGTGGAGTCACGCTAGTAGCCGATGAGCGGCTCGACACATTATTATTGTTAGTTACTGTGGCGGCATTATGCTTAGGTGCAGAGGCAACACTGCGGTTGCCTGTTGCTGCCGCGCTGTTAGTTGATGCTGGACGACGGCCTTGCGCCATTGCTCCAGTCGATGTCATGGCGAGCCCGCAAACGAGCATCAAGCCAATCATTGTGTTGTAAACTGTCCTTTTCATAATGCTCAAATTTTAAATAGTGAATAAAAAAATGTTTTTGTTTGTCTCTTTGACGTGCGCGATATAAGTAGGTTTAAAGGCCAAAATAGCGGTAGCGGGCCATTTGCCGCCGTTTGGAGGGTATTTATAGACCAATGCCCCTTAATTATCTACCAAAAAAGGGGGTAAAAAACACAAAAAAAAAGGGATAGTCTCTCGACTGTCCCGTTCCTTAAATACACAATTATCTATAAAACAACTATTTTTTGAGAATTACAGAGGGGTCACCCCTCGATTAGATTTCATGGTGCAAATATATAACACATTTTTTTAATTTCCAAATTTTTTCTTGAAAAATATCATTTTTTTTGAAAAAAAGATACGAAATCAATGTTTTTTCTCGAAAATGGGTTGCGTTTTGTCAATTTTGCGCTCATGATGCTGGCCGGTTTTGGTTGATGAAGCTTTGTGGTGAGCCAGCCCTTGAGCCGCCGCAGGTGAGCTTGTTCTGCTCGATGACTTGCAGGCCTATGGCGCGAGTCATGAGAATGTCGTCGTGTGAGCCTTTTCGGGCGCCGTAACTCTTGCCGTTGGGCAGAATTTCATAGTCGATCATCTCGTTGATTGCGTCTCGGTCGCGCTCGATGTAGGCCTTGTCGCGGATGTAGGCGGTGAGGTTGGCTATGGCCTCGTTCTTGGTCTTGAAATTGGTGTGGAAGCCAGGCTTCGACTTGTCGTTGTCGCGGTAGTAGAGGTGCTGATAATTCATGCCTATTGACTTGAGCAGCGTGTCTCCCACCAACTGGTCGCACTCGATGGAGTTGCTCTCAAACACCAGCAGGGCGTTGTTGTAGAAGCGGGCAATCTTCGCCGCCTTCCATGCCATCTGGTCCATGTCGAGGTGTCCGCGCCATTGCGCCACCACCTCGGGGCGGCAGTCTTGGTCCTCGCTGGCATCGCAGTGGGTGTCGAAGACGGCGATCACCGACCAGTCGGCATCTTCTCTCCTGCCTCCCACGTCAACGGCGACGAGGTATCGGTAGCGGCGCTCGCTCGGCTCTGGCATCTTCCACACCTTCATGGCGTTGCTGCCAAAGCCTTTCTCAAACCGTGATCCCGCGACGGTCTTGGCGCCGCTGGCCACTATGTCGCCGCACTCGCATGGGAGGTTGCAGGTGTCGCGCAGCGACTCCAGCAGATTGGGGTCAAACACGTTGCGGCTGGTGGTGAGGAAGGCCTCCACGTCGTTGCTGGGAAACTCAGCCTGCATAAGCACGTGGCTGGAATACTCCTTGCGCTTGTGGTGGTACCAGTTGATTTGCTCGAGGGTGCAGTGGTCTTCCCATAGTTTCTTCTCGTAGTCGTCGAGCTCCGAAATCAGTTTTTTGGCGTCGGTGACGGGCAGCTGGTAAATCTCTATCTCGTGCCAGGGCACGAAAACGGGCTCCTTGTCGCTATGGCCACTCTTTGCCCGCTGCCACTCGGTGTGGAAATAGTTGCCCACGCCGTTGGCGGTCGATTCGAGCACAATCATCGTCATCGGCTCAAGAGGCACCGTGCCGCCAATGGAGCGTATTAGGTCGTCGGGCGAGTGCAGGGTGGTGTCGGGCCAAAACGCCACCTCGCTCAGGTGCGCCATCTTCACGTCGTAGCCGCGGACGGCGTCCTCGCTCTGCGCCGAGGCGATGATTACCAGCGACTCGCTGCTGCTGAGCTGTCGCACATTGTGGCTGCCCTCAAAGGTGACGAACTTAGGACGCTTGCCATCAGGGCAAAACTCCTTGGGGTAGCGACGGAGCACGCGGTTATACATGCTCTTGATTGCCGCGGCTGTCTGCTGGAGGTGTCCGCAGATTACGCTGTTCCAGTTTTCCTTGAGCACTAGTTGTATCCAAATCATGTAGATTTGCACCAGCGTGGAGCCGCCCCATTGCCGAGCCTTGAGCATGATGAGTCGCAGCGGCTGGTTTGCCAATCGTTGTCGCTCAAGAATCTGGAGGACACGGCGTTGCGGACGGTTGAGAATGAACTTAATGAATTTTCCCGACTTCTTGTCGAGAATCGTCACGCAGGTGGCGCACCAGTACTCGAAGTCGTGCCTGAAGCGCAGCAGTTGCCAGTCTCGGGGCGATAGCGAGGACATTGCCTCCAGCTCTGTGGCCATCGACTCGGGAATCATGTGCAGTTGGGGCGTGCCGTCTTCATCATGAAAATGGTAGGGCACACGGCTGTTGCAGCAACCCACGCCCTTGATGGGGTCGTAAGCGCTATTCATGGCAGCGTTGCGACGCATGTTCTCGGCGAGAACCTCGTCGATGGTCATGGTGTCAAGTTCGTGCGGATTATTGTTGTCACTCGCAGGTGGCGAGATGTTATTGTCTTTTTGTTCCATGCACGCAAAATAACCACGCTCGCAACCAGATGTCAATATTAATTAATCATAATTGTTTGATGGGCTTAGATATTGATATATAGATAGTTGTGGGCAAGGATAAAAGAGTAGATGAAATATTTTTCAAAAAAAATTTGGCTGATAACAAAAAAAGCACTAATTTTGCAGTCGCTTAATGAAAAATTCAGAACTAATGGCACTGGAGAGGTGGGTGAGTGGCTGAAACCAGCAGTGTGCTAAACTGCCGTAGGGGTAACTCTACCGCAAGTTCGAATCTTGTCCTCTCCGCTTTATGTGAAAGAAACGGTCTCGATGAAAATCGAGACTGTTTTTTTCGTGTGTGACCATCCAAGCTTGCTTGGAAATGGGTACACACGAGAAAAACAAAAGCACCATAAGGTGCCGTTTCTTTCACATAGTGCACCCCCCACCCAAGATGCACGAGCGCA
>JAGCRW010000095.1 GCA_017964485.1 Muribaculaceae bacterium
AAACTGCTCGTAGAACGTGCCCACAGGCAGTTCGGCGCCCTTCTAGCGTCCTTTTACCCAAAAGTTTGGAACGCCCCAACCTTTGAAATCTTTCTCAAAACCCGGCAAAGGATGGTCAAGATACTCAAACCTCAGGCCAGCATCCACATATTTGCTTTGCAGCATGATGTCGCCGTAGGTGTTGGTCTGAAAATCCTCGGTTTTCTCGGCGCCGATGGCGTCGTCACGCATAGGTACCAACATATCGCTCTGGATGCTCCCGCTGATTTTCACCTTCTGCTTTCCTTGATTATCTTCGGCAAGAGCGCAGATGCAGCAACACATCAATGCAATATAGAGGAACGACCGTTTCATTGAGCGACGAGTTCTCTCACTTTTTCTAAAAGTTCCTCCTCAGCGCCATCGGTATATCCGGTGTGCTTATAGACAATATTTCCTTGTCCATCAACAATCATTGTGAAGGGAATCATCTGCACACCCAAGGCCCTCTTGAGGTCCTCATTGGGGTCAAGCAGCACTTCATATTCCCATCCATGATTGCTAACCAATGGCTTCACCTTGTGGATGTTCTGAGCTTGGTCGGTGCTCACGGCAATGATTTTAACTCCAGTCTCTTCCTGCCACTCGTCATATACCTCGGCAATGGCATCGAGCTCGCGCAGGCAAGGCTTGCACCAAGTGGCGAAGAGGTCGATGATAAACGGCTTGCCGTCGTTGGAGAGCTCGTTGATTTTCACTTCCTGACCGTCAACAGTCTTGAGCGTCACAGCGGGCAGCTGAGCAAACACGTCACTCCATGCCATCATGGCGAAGAGACAGAATAATAAAGCAATCTTTTTCATTTTAATCCGTAGTGTTTCTTAATTGTTATAAGGATGTTGCAAAACTATTTGCAAGTTAAGCAACATCCTTTTTACATATTAGACATCTATAATGCTAAAAGGTTTATTGATTGCCACCAAGCAGGATATTGTAAATTGCCGTAACGTCGCCTGCGGTAATGACACCGTCACCATCCTGGTCGGCATTAACAGCTCCTGAATAGTCGCCATCAAGCAGAATGTTGTAGAGAATTGTGATGTCACCAGCGGTAACCACACCATCACCATCAACATCGCCTGGAACAACAACGGTTTCCTCAGGAACAACAGTAAGTGTCAAGTTTTCAGCGTTAATGCGGAAAGTGAACTTACCACCATTCTCAATGCGGAAGTTTGCGCCGTCAACCATAGTCAGTGGTACATTGAGCAGGTCATTGTTGATCAGGAAATAGCCAACACCGTTGTCATCCTGGCCACCATACCAAGTCCAGCCTCCATCCTCAGCAGGAGTGATAATCTTGAACTCAGCGCCAGACTCAAGAGTGCCTTCTGCCTCATAAATGCCCTCATTTTCGGTAGCAGCAAATACTAGACGGCCGCCACCTTCTTCTTGGTTCCAGCCATTGAATGTACCTACCAAGTAGAATTCGCTTGGAATCACAACTGTTCCATAAGGATTAATTGTGGTCTGTGCTGCGTTGATGATTTTGTTGGCAGCTCGGTCAATTAGCAGAGCCGCTATTTTCAGGTTCGACTTATCTTGGATTTTAGTATTTGAAGAGATGTCGGCTAGATAGTTGTAGGGCAGCGACTCACCAGCAGCAAACGATGTTGGTACCGAGCCGTTAGCTCCACTAAGAATGTTCCAAGCTGCCACAGCCACAAAGTTATAGTTCAGGCCCGTAACATAATGGTAACCAGAACTAACAAAGTCACTAGCATTACACCACCAAGACATATAAGAGGGAGCTCCACTCTGGCCGTAATAGTAGTTACATTGTGCCCAGTTTGAGCTAGTGCCATGCATACCATCCTCTGTGAGCACCAATGCAATACCGTAGTTGGCATTTTCTTCGGCAAATGCAAACATCGAGTTGGCCTTAACATCAATCTTTGTCATATCCTCGTCATTCCATTGAGCTACGATATCAACCTTGCCTACAGGAACCTCGACCATACTTTGTTCAATAGCACTTTGAATTGCAGGTGGATTAGGATCCAGCTCTGTTTTTCGATTTGCTTTAGCATCGGGGAAACCGGTTACTGTAGACATAACTGGATTATAATCAGCAATTTCCATAGGGTCACCATTGTGAGCAGCGATAAGGACAACCTTATCTCCGTATAGCTCTTTTGCTGTCTCCATACCTACGAATCCTCGTGGGCACCATCCGCACCATGTTCCTGTAAACTCTTCAATAACAGGCACTCTGGTAAACAAGTAAGCCATGACAGCGAAGTTACCAGTAGCTACACTCTGATTAGGTTGCGCCTCGTTTGGTTCTCCATTGACCTTCGTAATTGTAACAGTCCTAGTGCTATTCAACGCCTCACTTGTATCGAAAGAAACGTCGAATGTCGCGGTTTCATTGAAAGCAATGTTATTTATTGGCACAGTAACCTCGGGAGTGGCGGTGGCAGGGTCATCATTGGTAGTAATTGTATAGGAAATTGAAGATATGGGGTTCTGACCCTTGTTCTTAATAGTTACAGGCACAATAGCCTCATCACCTACTTGATAATTGTGAGTTCCTAGATTGGCTGATGTCATTATAGCACAGTTTTGAGGGATATTGGCTCCTTCGGCAAGTACCTGTAATGCCAACTTTCCGTGACCAGTCAATGACTGCCAGCTAGTCTGCACAGCTGTTGCACGTAAGAAGAATGTGTTAGCTTCATACTCGCCACCACACATAACAGCGTTGTCTTGACTGCTGAGAGTCATAGTAAAACCAACGTAGGTAACTGCATTATTAATCGCAAAAGGAGTAGTAAGCGCAATATCGTTAGCTCCAGCTGTCAAAGTTGACAAGTCAACGTCTTGAGCATACAAAACACCCTGAGCATTTACCTTAAGACTCTTAGTTGTCCAAATCTTCAGGCTGGTGATTTTAGGAATTGTAGTTGCATTTAACCAGATGCGCACAGCTTTAATGGTTGCATTGCCCATTACTGGGTCACTCTTTGCAATTTTAATAGCTGCCTCATAGTCGGCTTGTGTGCCCACGCCATAGCCACCAAAATTAGCAGCATTAACATCAGCGTCGGCGAAGTAGCCCCACCAGGTTTCTCCAGCTGCGGGAGTAATTGTGTTTCTTAGAGTCGCAGATTGTGCGAAACTTGTCATTGCCATAAAAATGGCGAACAATAGTAGTACTGATTTTTTCATTGTTGTAGAGATTTATATTAAAAAATTTAATTTCCAAGTAATATGCTATATACCGTAGTAATATCACCTGCGGTGATGGTGCCGTCACCATCCTGGTCTCCGTTGACAATAGAGCTGTTGTCGCCGTTGAGTAAGAAGTCGTAAAGGGAAGTAATGTCGGCCGCTGTCACGTCGCCGTCACCATTCACGTCGCCAGGGAAAGGTGTATCTTGCTCTCCATTGGTGAATTTAATCTTTACCGTGCGAATCACTCCACCAATAACTGCTGTGAGCGTGGCAAGCAGATGGCCATCACTCTGGATGTCTAAAGTTTCAAACTGCACTAAACAAATGTCATTTTTAAACGAGAATTGTTTGGTTAGCGAAGTGTTGCTACCGAAAGAAGAACATAAATCACCCATGCACCAATTTATTCCATCACATATAAAGGTATTCTCATTAATTGTCATTACAGCAGTACATTGAGTGAAATTGTCCGAAAGCAATTGCAAAACAAGTCCATTATTGGGATTGGAGCCAGGATTGGTCTCACACGCTATTTCGCCAAAATCGTTCTCCTCTGCATGGATAGTCACGGTAGCGCCATCGGCAAGAGACTTGCCATGATAACGGAACTCAAAGTTAGCGTCATCAACTTGCTCACCATTAATGAATTTTATATTTACCGTGCGGGTAACACCATCAATAGTAGCATTGAGCACAGCAACTAGATATCCATCGCTCTGGATATCAAAGGCTTCAAACTGTGCTTGGCAGATGCCATTAATAAACGAGAACTCTTTGGTCAGCGAAGTGTTGATGCCGAAAGGGGTGCATGAACCACCCATACACCAAGTTAAATTTTCGCAAAGAAAGGACTTATCAATAATGGTCATTGTAGCAGAACCTTGAGTGTAATTTCCCGATAGAACTTGCAAAACAAGTCCATTGTTAGGATTGGAACTGGGATTTGTCTCACACGCGATTTCTCCAAAATCGTTCTCTTCTGCAATAATTGTAACAGTTGCGCCATCGACGAGAGACTCGCCATGGTAGCGGAACTCAAAAGTCTGTGCCACGAGAACCGGAATAGAGACAAATAATAAGGTTGCAATTAATAGTAAACGTTTAATCATAAGTTAGTTTTCTGGTGGGTCCTACAAATCAACACTTTAGACCACAAATGAGGTAAGAACCCTTTAATCCTCAAAATGGCTTTTTATTTAAGCTACAAAGTTATATTTTTTTATTAATATAATAAATTAACAAATAAATATTTAACGTTTTTTTGACTTTATGAGAGGTTTTAGCACTAATAAAACATTAGCAGAACATTGGAAAATGCTATCATTTTTTCTCAACTTGCTAATAAATCGTTTTTTTATCTAAATTTGCAGTCATATAATGCAGCAAAAAACGACAACAGCAAGAAACTCAAGCCCAGTCGTGACCAGAAGACAAAAGCCCACCGACAATTCGGTGAGCTTTTTGACTTTACCAATAATATAGTAAAGCGATTCTTATTTAATATGCGTTCCTCCGTGAAGATCGCTGAAGCGGGCAGCGTTGATTATAATTACTTCACGCACACCATGGTCGATAGCCGAAATTGCCCTATCAACAGTCGGGTATGCACTAGGTTTGATAATTCCCTTCTCACGGAGAGCTTTGTATTGAGCTCGACGCAGCATGGGAATGACGCTGTTGGGGTTATCATCATTGGTAAGTACGCCATTCTCCTCTCCCATCACGTTGATTACGGTAACATCGTAGGCTAAAGTTAATGTGCGCGCTATCTCGTAGGCAAACATAGTCACGTCGCCATTGAGGAGGTTGCCTTTTCCATCGTGTGTAAGGGGCGCGATAACAGGTACAACATTCTCTTCGAGCAATTTAATGAGCATCGACGAGTTCACACGTTTCACAGTACCCACTCGGCCCACATTCACAGGCTTAATGGGAACTTTGTTGCTAAGCACCAAGTTAAGGTCCACTCCCGTGAGCCCCAAAGCGTTAAGACCTCGCCATTGCATGATGGCAACGAGGCGTTTGTTGACAAGGCCACCATATACCATTGTCACGAGGTCCATCACACGGTCGTCGATAATATCGCGACCATCACTAGTCTGGCGAATAGTGATACCCATCTTCTCGGCCACCATCGACGCCATAGTGCCCTCGCCGTGGACAAATAGCTTGAGCCCATCGATAGCGGCAAAGTCCCGAATCAGCGCCCTCAGGTTCTCAGGATCCTCAACAACAACGCCATCAACATTTACTATAGTTAACTTCTTCCGCATATTATTATCAGACAATTAAATACGATTAAAAATCTTCGACATATATCAAACGATTAAAAACGACAAAAAACTATCTTCTATAATAGTAAACAATTTGTCCATCAACTCCTATGATTTGTTTAGTTTCTTTATCATAAAAATACCGCTCATAATCAATCGTTGGTGGAAGAAAATTCACTAATATCCCACACTGTTTTTGAAGCAATCTCATATAGTTAAACAATTGTGCTCTATGAACCTTAATTAGTTCAGGAACAGCCTTACATTCGACTATTATATCATCCTTACATAAAAAATCCAAACTAAATATTGCCTCCATTGAATTACCATGATATGATGGATGAATCTGCATCTCACGTTTAAAAGGGATCTTTCTTTCAATTAATTCCATTTGCAATCCTTCTTGATAGCATGATTCATTAAGGCCTGGTCCTAATTCATTATGAACCTCATAAATAGCCCCAATCACATCATGCATTTTTTTCTTCAGTTCATTAACATCAATCATTGCAAAATAGTAATTAATCGTTTTTAATCGTCTGATAATTAAAGGGAGTCTATTCGTCGGTGGAGAATTCCATCAGGTAGGCTTTAATGAAGTTGTCGAGGTCGCCGTCCATGACTGCGCCCACGTTGCTGGTCTGGTAGTTGGTACGGTGGTCCTTCACGCGGCGGTCGTCGAAGACGTAACTGCGAATCTGGCTTCCCCACTCTATCTTCTTCTTGCTATCCTCGATTTTACGCTGCTCCTCGCGGCGGTGCTCGAGTTCTTTGTTATAGAGGATAGACTTGAGGTTACGTAGGGCATTCTCGCGGTTCTTGGGCTGGTCGCGCGTCTCGGTGTTCTCAACGAGGATTTCCTCCTCCTCTCCAGTGTAGGGGTCTTTGAACTGGTAGCGCACACGCACACCACTCTCTACCTTGTTCACGTTCTGGCCACCAGCGCCACTACTGCGGAAGGTGTCCCACGAGATACGTGCCGGGTCAAGGACTATTTCAATTGTGTCATCAACCATAGGGCTGACAAATACTGAGGCAAAAGATGTCATGCGTTTTCCTTGAGCGTTATAAGGCGACACACGAACCAAGCGGTGCACGCCATTCTCACTCTTGAGGTATCCGTAAGCGAAATCGCCCTCAATACCAATTGTCACACTCTTGATGCCAGCCTCGTCACCGTCGACCAAATGCTGGATAGCGGTCTTGTAGCCATGCTTCTCGCACCACCGAAGGTACATACGCATGAGCATCGACGCCCAGTCCTGACTCTCGGTGCCTCCGGCTCCCGAGTTAATCTTCATGATGGCGCTAAGCTTGTCTTCCTCACGGCGCAGCATGTTGCGCAGCTCGAGTTTTTCAATTTTGTCGATGGCATCGGCATAAAGTGCGTCAAGTTCTTCTTCGGTGAGCAGTCCTTCCTTCACGAAGTCGAAGCCCACTTCCACTTCACCCACAGCTGCCTCCACTTCGGCGCATTTCTCAATCCACATCTTCAGTGTCTTGATTTTGCGCATTTGTTGTTCGGCTTTCTTTTGGTCACTCCAGAAATCGGGCACATGGGTGCGCAATTCCTCTTCTTCTACTTGGATTTTCTTGTTATCGACGTCAAAGATACCTCCTCAACGCATCCTTGCGTTCTTGTATCTCTTTTAGTTGGTCGGTTGTAATCATCTGAGCTCAATGATTTAGGGGTTAATAAATAAGTTTAAAGTGTTAAGTGAAGACGAGAGCTGCCTCATCCGCCACTTTATGAATTGTGAATCATGAATCAACCAAAGTCCACATCTAATTTTTCTTCTTTCTTGCCTTTGGGGCGGTAATCAACGGCATACATCGCGTCGATGAGCTTAGCATAGCGCTTGTTGACTACTGCACGTTTGATTTTCAGGGTGTTGGTCAACTCACCGCTTTCCATTGTGAAAGGTCGTGGAAGCAGCACAAAACGCTTAATCTGCTCATAGCTGGCGAGGTCTTTCTGATACTCGTTGATAAGCTTATCTATCATCTCGTGAACTTTGGGATTGTTGACAAGCTCCTCATTATTCTTAAACTTGATTTTGTGCTTGGCAGCCCAAATTCCGAGCTCGTCGAAGTCGGGGACGATGAGCGCGCTCACATATTTCTTGCCGTCGCCAATCACAGCCACCTGAGCCATGTATTTGTCCTGTGCCAGCAACGTCTCAAGCATCTGAGGGGCGATGTACTTGCCGTTGCTTGTCTTATAGAGATCTTTAAGTCGCTCTGTCATAACGAGATGTCCCTTCTCGGTTAGCTCCCCGCAGTCACCGGTATGGAACCATCCGTCCTCATCGATAGCCTGCGCCGTCTCCTCGGGCTTGTTGTAATAACCGCGCATCACGGTGGGGCCTTTTACCAATATCTCGTTTTGGTCGCCAATCTTCACCTTCACACCAGGGATAGGCTCGCCAATGGTGCCCAACTCCCAACCTTGGTTAGGATAGAAACATACTGAGGCGTTGGTCTCGCTAAGGCCGTAGCCAATCACGATGTTGATGCCCACTGCGTGGAGAAGCGCGGTGATATTGTCGCTGAGCATGGCCCCAGCGGTGGGGAAGAGTTTGCCATTCTCCACGCCAATCGCCTTACGCAGTCGCGAATACACCTTTTTCTCAAAATACTGGTACTGCTTCTCAATAAGGTATGGCGCCTTCTTGCCGTTGCGCACATACTTGATATTGCGTGCCTTGCCAATGCGTATGGCAGTCTTAAACAGAGTCTTAACCACTGGCTTTGCACCGTTAACGTTATCCATGATGGCGGTATAAACCTTCTCCCAGAATCGTGGCACACTGCACATGCAGTTGGGGTTTATTTCCTTCACAGCGCGCTGAATATCCTGAGGATTGTAGTTGATTGCAACCACCAAACCATGAATTAGACAGAACATTGTCCATCCCAACTCAAAGATGTGGCTCAAAGGCAGGAAGCTCAAAGACACATCGTTGTCATCAACGTAGGTCAAACGCATGCCGTGCGCCATCATTGCCGCGCTAAAGTTGCTATGAGTGAGCATCACTCCCTTGGGCTGACCTGTAGTTCCCGATGTATAGATAAGGTACATCAGGTCGTCGGGGCGACCTTCATCCATGCGCTTGGCAAGAGCGCTGCGTTCGAGTTCTCCCGCCTGTCCACCGTCGCGAAGGAATCGCCGCCAAGTAGTGACATTTTTCAGATTCTTTTCAACCTCAACCTTGGTGTTCATTACCACCACGAGTTTTAAGCAGGGACACTCATCGAAGAGTTTCATGGCGATGTCGTACTGGTCTTGTCCTCCTACCATAAGAATGGTAGCACCCGAGTCGTTGATGATATATGCTGCCTCATCTTTGCTGCTGGTGGCATAAATGGGCACAGGCACAGCGCAGTTGTAAAACGAAGCGAAATGCGTTATCAATATCTCTGGGCAGTTCTGCGAGAACACCGCTACTTTGCCCTGCTGCTCCACACCAGCTTGTAGCATGGCAAGAGCGCAACGCTCTATGTCTTGCTTGAAACTCTTCCAGGACATCGACGTCCACTGGTCGGTAAGATAGTCACGGTAGCGCAACGCCTCGCGGTTGCCATATTTCTTTGCCTGGTTGCTTATCAGGCTAACAAATTCGTTTTGCATAGTTCAAACTTGAAGTTAGATTTAATCGTGCAAAAATAGTGAAAAAATCACTACTTTGCAACCATGAGGCACATTTTTTGGTGCAGTATATAATTTCATTACGCTATAATACGTTATAACATAAAAACATAGACAATTATGACACGAGAAATTTATTTCGCTGGCGGATGCTTTTGGGGCACCGAGCATTTTTTCAAATTAATAGACGGTGTAGTTGACACACAAGTGGGATATGCCAACGGCACAGTTGAGAATCCATCTTATGAACAGGTGCGCACCCACACCACAGGGCATGCAGAGACAGTAAAAGTAGTCTATGACCCCGAGAAGATTGGACTAGAGTTCCTGCTCGACATGTATTTCAAAGCAATCGACCCCACGGTTGAAGACCAGCAGGGACCAGACATCGGTCCGCAATACCGCACAGGCATCTACTATACCGACCCCGCCGACCTGCCCGTTATCGAGAAACGTGTTGCTGTCGAAGCTGAGCGCTACTACAAACCTATCGTCACCGAGGTGCTGCCGCTCAACTGCTTCTACCCCGCTGAGGAATACCACCAAGACTATCTCGACAAGAATCCCGACGGTTATTGCCACCTGCCCCTCGGCCTCTTCGAGCTCGCACGGAGAGCGAAGCCGTGAGCAAAATGAATACAGCAAATGCAGCCCGTGAATTGTTGAAATAATCCAATAATGACGAAGGGATAAAATTTTACTGTTTTTGCAATTTAATAATCAACCTCTTAAATTAGCTCAATTATGAAAAAGAACATACTTTTAATATTACTTTTGTTCTTTTCTTTCTCTGCAAAAGCGACAGGACAAATTGACGACATCATTCTCATAGATGGCGTTGAATGGCATTTGCTGGACAATCCATTTAACATAAATATCCAACTTGATATACAAACCTTTTTGTGCAAAGAAAAAAATTTAGATTGGTATGAATTATTTAAAAATGGATTTGCTTCATCATGGTACATCAAAGACAATAAATTAATGCTTGAAAGTGTTGAAGACATACCACAAGACACATTGATAAGCATTGCCGAGGAAGAAGGCTATGAATCATTAGTGGCCTCATGGTTTTCGGGCACTATTGAAGCGGTTCAAGGCTCATGTATCTATCAGGGCAGACACATATACCAACGTCACTATGAAACTGAACTTCATATAATTATTGCCAAAGGTGAAGTTGTCGACAAGTACTTGTATCACAACAAGATATTAACCGATGGTTTTGCCCTCACTGGTAATAAAGGTGATGATGAGAAAAGCCTAAATGAGAACTTTGCCATTGACCTCAATAATTACTCTGATTTAAAAGGCAAAAAAGTTGGCATCGAGATTTCGAATATAAAAGTCAATCCATGTGGTGAACTTACCAACTTTAAAAGTAGGCTAATTGGAGCAAATATGTCAAATGTTCAATATTATCAGCTTGAGGAGGACATAAAAAATCTCCTCTACAACATAACATGGAAGACTATGCTTATCAATGGCGAAGTGAAACCATATACAAACAATTTTGTTTACCCTCTCAATTTCAAGGATTAATAATGTAGTTATGCACTTTCATCTTGATGAACACAACTCCCTTGAGGAGAACTCATCCGAATTGATTATAGAGAAAATAACCTAAAAGTGGATACGGCCGAAAGCCTAACAAGCACGTGAATAAATAAAAATAAGACAATGGGAAACTGTCCTTAATGTCTCATTTTCAGTATTGTAATATTGCTTACAGCTAGTAGAAACCCTCAATCTCGCTATCGGTGCCTGGGTCCTGATGGTTGAACTGGTTGAAGGGAAACCCTGGGATTTAACTCACAATCTAGTCAAAAGAACAATCCCATCGATTTATTCTTCAGTAAACAACAAACCACACTCTTGTTGAAAAGTTTTTCTTAATTTAAAGATGTGTAACTGCTCGCTATTTCGATGATAATTTGTATATTTGCAAATTATTTTAGAGCATTTATACATAAGTTATGGACTATCAGTTAATTACCAATATTTCTCTTGTTGTGGCTGGCTTTATGTCGCTTGCTATGATGCTGAGATATGACATGGTAATGCTACAGAAACTAGACTGCAGCAGCAAGAAGTTCATGCATTGGCTCTACGACAGCGACGAGACCTACAGCGGCAAGCGCATCGTGCCTATGGCTGCACTTGTGGCATGTGCCTCGACCTACGCTCGCCAGTCGTGGATGGTGGTGGCACTTATCACCATTGCCATACTCGCACTAGCCATAACAATGATGCTCTCTAAGAAGACCAAGTCGTTGAAATTGAGCACAAGAGGCATTGTAACTATCCTCATAGTGCTAGCGATAGTTGCAGCGTGTGGTACATCTCTATTTATCGCCAAGTTCACGCTTGAAGCTGGCATGTTCATGCTTCTGCTCACATCTTTTTCCTATGTGCTTCTTGTGGGAGTAAACTGGATAGTGGGCTTATTTACTAAGAAAACAAATAACGAAACACAATCTATAAATCAAGATGAAGAAATTTAACGAATACAACAAGTTCAATCTTTCGGACATCAACAAAGAAGTCCTTAAGAAATGGGACGAAGAGAACGTGTTCGGCAAGAGCATCGAGGAACGCGAGGGCGCTCCAGCTTTTGTCTTTTATGAAGGACCTCCAAGCGCCAACGGCATGCCAGGCATTCACCACGTGATGGCGCGCACAATAAAGGATATCGTGTGCCGCTTCAAGACCATGCAGGGCCATCAGGTGCTTCGCAAGGCCGGTTGGGACACACACGGCTTGCCTGTGGAGCTTAGTGTTGAGAAAGCACTAGGCATCACCAAGGAGGACATTGGCAAGAAAGTAAGCGTTGACGAATATAACGCCACCTGCCGCAAGGAGGTGATGAAATATACCAAGGAGTGGGAAGACCTCACTCACAAGATGGGATATTGGGTAGACATGAAGCACCCATATATCACTTACAAAAACAGCTATATCGAGTCGCTGTGGTATCTCCTGAAGCAGCTCTACAACAAGGGTTTGCTCTACAAGGGTTACACTATTCAGCCATACTCGCCCGCTGCTGGCACTGGACTCAGCTCCCATGAGCTCAACCAGCCCGGCTGCTACCGCGACGTGAAGGACCAGACTGTGACCGCCGAGTTTACTGTGGTTGATAATGGCCACAAGGTGCTGGAGGCAATCAAGGCTGTTGCCGATGAGAAGTTCCGCGACAACCTGCGAATTCTCGCTTGGACCACTACCCCATGGACTCTGCCCAGCAACACCGCGCTGTGTATCGGTCCCAAGATTGAGTATGTTGCAATTGAGAGCTACAACCCCTACAACGGCAACCCAGCCATCTATTTGATGGCAAAGGCGCGTGTTGACGCCTACTTCAAACCCGAAGGCGCCAACAAGCCTCTCGACGAGTACACTCCTGGCGACAAGGTTGTTCCTTACAAGGTGATTGCCGAATTCAAGGGTACCGACCTGCTCGACATCAAGTACAAACAGCTCTTCCCCTGGGTTCAGCCCGTTGACAAGATTGGCGACGAGATAGTGGGCAACGACAATGGCTTCCGCGTAATCCCTGGCGACTATGTCACCACCGAGGATGGTACCGGTATCGTTCACATTGCTCCCACCTTTGGTGCCGACGACGCTCAAGTGGCTCATGCCGCCGGCGTTCCAGCCCTTTACATGATCAACAAGAAGCTTGAGACTCGTCCAATGGTGGACCTCACTGGCAAGTACTACAACATCGAGGACCTCGACGAGAACTTTGTGAAGAACTTCGTTAACGTGGAACTTTACAAAGAATATGCAGGTGCGTGGGTAAAGAATGCCTACGATCCCAAATTTACTGTTAATGGCAAATATGACGAAGAAGCCGCCAACAAGGCCGAAGATCTCAACATCTATATGTGCATCCGAATGAAGCAGGAAGGCACCGCCTTCAAGATTGAGAAGCATGTGCACAACTATCCACACTGCTGGCGCACCGACAAACCTGTGCTCTACTACCCTCTTGATAGTTGGTTTATCCGTTCTACCGCTTGTAAAGACCGTATGGTTGAACTCAACAAGACCATCAAGTGGAAACCTGAGCACACCGGCACTGGCCGATTCGGCAAGTGGCTTGAGAACCTAAATGACTGGAACCTGAGCCGCAGCCGCTACTGGGGTACTCCACTCCCCATCTGGCGTAGCGAAGATGGCGAGGAGAAGTGCATTGGCAGCATCGAGGAGCTTTACAACGAGATTGAGAAGGCCGTAGCCGCTGGCATCATGGGTGGCAACCCCTTCAAGGACAAAGGCTTCGTGCCTAGTGATTACAGCGAGGAGAACTACGAGAAGATTGACATCCATCGCCCCTACGTTGACTACATCACCCTCGTGAGCGACACAGGCAAGCCCATGAAGCGCGAACTCGACCTCATCGACGTGTGGTTCGACAGCGGCGCTATGCCCTATGCTCAACTGCATTACCCATTTGAGAACAAAGACCTCGTTGATGAGCGCAAGTTCTATCCCGCCGACTTCATCGCCGAGGGCGTAGACCAAACTCGTGGATGGTTCTTCACACTGCACGCTATCGCCACTATGGTATTTGACAGCGTTGCGTTCAAGGGCCTTATCTCCAACGGCCTTGTCCTCGACAAGAACGGCAACAAGATGAGTAAGCGACTAGGTAACGCCGTTGACCCATTCGAGACTATTGAGAAATATGGCTCCGACCCACTGCGCTGGTACATGATCAGCAACTCATCGCCCTGGGAGAACTTGAAGTTTGACACCGCAGGCGTTGAAGAGGTGAGCCGCAAGTTCTTCGGCACGCTCTATAACACCTACTCGTTCTTCGCGCTCTATGCCAACGTTGACGGCTTTGACCCAGCAGCGCCTCAAGTTCCAATCGAGAAGCGTCCAGAGATTGACCGCTGGATAATCTCGCTGCTCAACACTCTCGTCAAGGAGGTTACCGAGCAGTTCAATGACTACGAGCCAACTCGTGCAACCCGCGCTATCAGCGACTTTGTAGGAGAAAACCTCAGTAACTGGTATGTGCGCCTCAACCGCAAGCGTTTCTGGGGCGGGGAGATGAACGACGACAAACTCGCTGCTTATCAAACCCTCTATCAGTGCCTTGAGACCGTGGCACGCCTTATGGCTCCAGTAGCACCATTCTACAGCGATATGCTCTACCGTGATCTCACTGGCAGCACCAAGTCGGTACACCTGATGCCATACCCCACTGTCGACGAGAGCGTTATCGACAGCGATCTTGAGCATCGCATGGATATGGCGCAGAAAGTCACCTCAATGGTACTCGCCCTGCGCCGCAAGAAGAACCTCAAGGTTCGCCAGCCGCTCACTGCTATCATGGTTCCCGTCACCGACGACGCTCAGCGTGCCGCTATCGATGCAGTAAGCGACCTCATCACCAGCGAGGTTAACGTCAAGGGTATCAAGTTTGTGGGCAACGACGAGAGCATCCTTGTCAAGAAGGTGAAACCCGACTTCAAAAAGCTCGGTCCAAAATATGGCAAGATTATGAAGGCTCTTGCCGCTCAACTCACCACCATGCCACAAGCCGATATCCTCAAATTTGAACAGGAAGGCTCCATCAAGCTCATGGTTGGCGACCAAGAGGCCGTAGTTGATTTGGCCGATGTTGAAATCATCAGCGAGGACATTCCTGGATGGCTCGTGACCAACGAGGGCAACCTCACTGTGGCACTTGACATCACCGTCACCGACGAGCTACGCCGCGAGGGTATGGCACGCGAACTTGTGAATCGCATCCAGAACGTGCGCAAGAGCAAGAACTTCGACATCACCGACAAGGTGATTGTAACCATCAGCCCCGACGAGCGCATAAACGACGCAGTAGAAGCCTATGGCGACTACATCGCACGTCAAGTGCTTGCCAACGAAATCAAAGTTGAGTCAGTGGAAGGCGACGACGCCATAGCTCTCGACATGGACGGATGGGCCCTGAACATCAAGGTTGACAAAGCATAACATTCATCAAGGTTGGCATGGTCTTTGCACTAGGCCAACCTAAATATTAACGATTTAACTAAAAAAACAATATTATGGCTACAGAACAAGAAAAAAATCGTTACAGCGACGAGGAGCTGCAAGAGTTCAAAGCTGTGATTCTTGAGAAATTAGAGGTCGCAAAGTCTAATTACGACCAACTGATGGCAAGGATTCAAGCCGACGAGTCAAAAAACAGTTTCAATATGCTCGAAGAGGGTGCCAGCACAATGGTACAGGAAGAGGCAAGCCAGCGAGCAGCACGCCAGCAGGACTTCATCAACAAGCTGCAGGCCGCTCTCGTGCGCATCGAGAACAAAACCTACGGTGTGTGCCGCGTGACCGGCAAGCTCATCCCCAAAGGCCGCCTTATGGCAGTGCCCCACGCCACTCTTTCGGTTGAAGGCAAAGAAATTGAGCAGCAGAGAAAGAAAAAACGCTAATTCCATCGCCTGAGTAATGAAAAAAATATCTAATGGATGGCTGGCGACAATACTTATCGCCGCCGTCATCCTTCTTGACCAGATAACAAAAATCTATGTCAAGACACACTTCTTCCTCGGTGAGCAAATCGACGTCACCTCGTGGTTCAAGATTATTTTCATCGAGAATAATGGCATGGCCTACGGCATGGAACTGGGCAGCAAAATGGTGCTCACCTGGCTCAGGATTATCTTCTCGGGACTGTTTATATACTATCTCTATAAGATAAGGAATCGCACCGACTTGCCACGAGGATTTGTGGTTTGCGTTTCGCTGATTACTGCTGGGGCCATCGGCAACGTTATCGACTGCATTGCCTATGGGCAACTGTTTAACGATCCTGCCGCTCCCGAGGTGGCACAATTCCTGCCTAGTGAGGGCGGATATGCGTCGCTCTTCAACGGCAAGGTGGTTGACATGCTGCAATTCCCGCTCGCCGAGTGGGACTGGCCCGAATGGATGCCATGGATTGGAGGCAATCACTATCTTTTCTTCCAGCCAATATTTAATGTCGCCGACGCATGCCTCACCACAAGCATCATCGCCATAATCCTCTTCTACAACAAACATCTTCTCGGCGACAAGAAGAAGGATAAAGAAAAGAAAGACGAAAAACTTGAAAGTGAAACGTGATCGGCATCAATCACATTTTACGAACCATTCCCGATCACGTTCACATTCTTCGTTCCACGAATAAAATGTAGCCATTATGCACAAATCGCCAGCAATTCTTTTCATACTGATGATTGTCACAGCCATCTTTACTGGTTGTGACAGAACCCCTAATGGGGTAATCAATGAGAAGAAAATGGCGCATGTGCTTGCCGACTTTGCCAAGGCCGAGGTGCTGATTCAGCAAAATCCCGAACTCTTCCCCGATGATTCGTCAAAACAGTTGCTCAAGCAGTCAATTCTCAAGAAACATGACGCCGACTTGGCAATGTATGACTCTTCGCTCGTGTGGTATGGTCACAACCTGAAAGTTTTTTCAGAGGTTCACGACAAGGCCATTCAAATTCTTGAAAAAGAGAACAATAACGGCGCGCCAGTGCACACAAGCACTCCTGGATTCAACTATGCCGACAACCAAGAGAGTCACATCCGCCGCACGTTCCCGTCAACGGGCGACAGCGCCAACGTGTGGAAGGAGCCACAGCAATGGACCCTAACCAACGCCATGCGCGACGGATATATAAAGTTTGACTATAGCCCCGACAATGATGTTCGCAAGGGCGACAAATATGCCTTGTGCTTCAAGATGATAAACTCAGGCAACTCCGTTACCATGCTCTTAGCAATCGACTACCATGATGGTTGCACATCCTATATCAACCGAACAGCACAGGCTAATGGGTGGCTAGAAAATGTCATTCAAGGTGACACATCAAAAGTCATCAAACGCATTTATGGTTTCATAAAATACAAGACACGCCCCCTCGGCATCACCTTCATCGACAGCACCTACTTGCTGCGAACTCACTTTAACCCGAGCAACTACAGCATTATCTCACAACGCATAGTGGGACCTAAGGCCATCATTGAAAGCCAAAAAGAGGAAGAGGCCAATAACGCCACTCCTCCTACACCAAGTAACCAATCACAGGACATAAAGCCCTATACTGGGCAACCTCAACGGGGCAACACTCCTCCCGACTCCTATCCTGGACGGCCAGCAGGTACATACCCAGAAAGACCAACACCCGCTCAGGGAGCCGCCTATAAACCCAAACCTGGTCTCAACAAGTCATCATCACCAAAGCGTGATTTGAGACCTAACCCCAATGGTGCCCACTTACCACGGCCAACTGAAAAGTAGCATCACTCATTACGCATGTGGGTGGCCACTAACTCCAGCATTTGGCAGTTGAGTTCTCGACTAGTGTCAACAACGTTCCAGATTCCGTCTTCGCTAAGCACTCCACACTTGAGGTCTTTTGGAAGTCGTCCTGCCTCGCTGTCATTGAAATCCTGCTGCCACTCATCACTGCAAAGATAGTCGTCGATAGTCTCTATCGACTCCATCGCCTCGGCATAAAGGTCAAGGGCATCGCTCAGCGCCTTTACTGCTTGAGAAGCCTTGTTCAAGTGCTCCTCCATAGTCTTTATTCTTTCAATCTGTTCCATGAGTAGCATGTTATAATTGATTTATAATATTGTGAGCAAAGTCTAGCCGCAGCACCATTACAGGCGTGCCTGCGTGTGGCTGCGACACTTTCAGTTTTACGAGCCTTTGCTTCAATTGCTTGCGTGAGGCACTCTCGGCAAAAGCCTCCTCAACAAGGTGCAACTCGCTGTTGGCGGCCACACATAATGGTTGAGGAACATAGACGGTGTTGCCAAGTTCGCGGTCAAAAGGCAGAACAGAAATCAACCTACCATTATCATCTACTGTGGTGATGTGATTAACCAACTCCTCACCATCACCCAGAATAGTATAATTAGAAATAAATCGTTTCATCTTCCAGTTTTTGGGTACTAAAAAGATGTCCTCAGGCCAATTAACTTGAGGACATTAAACATTAGCAAATTATCACATTATCGGGAACAAGCCGTAGAGGAGGCCATCGATGCGGTCGGTGACTTTGGCAAAATCTTCGGGGCGGTCGCCAAACTTGCAGTTATCGCCGTCGATAATGATGAGCTTGCCGTCATAGTCCTCTATCCACTTCTCGTAGAGCCGCTCAAGGCCCTGCAGATAATCAAGACGGATGGTCTGCTCATATTCGCGGCCTCGTTTCTGGATTTGCCCCACAAGGGTAGAGATACTTGAACGGATATAAATCATCAGGTCGGGTTTCTCGACCAGCGACATCATCAAGTTGAACAGATCCTGATAGGTCTCAAAATCGCGGTCGCTCATCTTGCCCTGATTGTGGAGATTGGGCGCGAAGATGCAGGCATCCTCAAAGATTGTGCGGTCCTGGATAATCACATCGCTGCTCTTGGAGATTTCTACCACGTCCTTGAAACGCTTGTTAAGGAAATAGATTTGAAGGTTAAACGACCACCGTTCCATATCGTCGTAGAAATCGGCGAGATAAGGGTTGTTGGTCACTGATTCAAAACGTGGCTCCCATCCGTAGTGCTCAGCGAGCATACGAGTCAAAGTGGTCTTGCCACAACCGATGTTTCCTGATATTGCTATATGCATAACTTCTTAAGTGTTAAGTTTTAAGTGTCAATTGTTAAGTATTAGTGCCCTCTAATCCCTCGTCTTTCATCGGGAAGAGACCATAGAGGATGCTGTCGATGCGGTTGGTGATACCTATAAAGTCTTCTCGGCGATTCTCAAAGTCGAGATTGTCTTTATCAACAATCATCACACGACCTTTGTAATGGTTGGTTATGAAATCCTCATAGCGACGATTGAGGTTGTCAAGATACTCAATCTGCATCGTCTGCTCATAGTCGCGTCCGCGCTTCTGGATATTTGCCACCAGATGTTCTACCGACGAGCGCAAGTAAATCATCAGGTCGGGCAGCTTCACAATAGAGAGCATGTGCTCAAAAAGCTCCATATAGGTTGCGAAATCACGCTCCGAGATGTTGCCCATGGCGCGGTTGTTGGCAACGAAGACATACACGCCCTCAAAAATTGAGCGGTCTTGAAGAATGGTGCCCTCCGACTGCGAGATTGCCAACAGGTCACGAAAGCGCTCCTTGAGGAAATACACCTCAAGGTTGAACGACCACCGCTGGATGTCGTGGTAATAATCTTCTAGATATGGATTGTGTGCCACCGACTCATAGCGTGGAGTCCACCCATAATGCTGCGCCAGCAGGCGCGTGAGCGTTGACTTTCCTGAACCAATATTTCCGGCTATGACGATGTGCATGAGGCGAGCAGTTTTATCTCGTTTGCAAAAATACAAATTTCTTGGGAACTATCCTAACGAAAACACGATTTTTTATTAACCATTTTTCTTGGCACATGAATGTGACTAGCTCCCCCTCTAAGATAGAGCGGGTTATGTGAAATATGAAAAGGATTTGGTAATAAATTAGTATACCCTCCTTAGAGAGGTGACAAAAAAAATGAGAGTGCCATCACCAGCGCAACGGTACTCTCAATTTGATAATATCAATTCTAAAAAATTAGAAGTCAGGAGCAGGATCAAAAGTCATTTCATTGCCACCCTCATCGGCAAGCACCAGTTTTTCGTTGCTCACCGAAACGACCTTCATATTGTTCATGTCAGGAAGCATACCAAGCAGTTGTTTTGTCAATTCGGGCTTCTGTTTCTCAAGTTCTGGCTTGAGCATAGAGTCCATCATTTTCTTGGTTGCATCATCGACGCCTGCAATTTCATAGCCAATTTCAGTTTCAGCGTTGTCTCTATCAAATATTACATTCAAGTCCTTATCGTTAAGAGTATAGGTTCCTGGCATCATAACAGTCATTTGGATTGTCATTTTCATGCCACTACCTAAATCTTCGGTTTCATCAAAAGCCATCGCCAAAACGCAAGTTCCATCGGTTTTAAAATTGATAACAAGTCCCGATTCCACATCTTCAATAGGCAACACAGTCATCCAAGCATTGCTGGTAAGGCTCTGAGCATTAATCACCACTGCCGACACAAGCATCAGCATCAATGTAAAAAATGTTTTCTTCATAAAATCACAATAAAAAATATGTTTAGTCAATAAAATATATTTCGAAAATATTAGATGATTTTCAGTGATAAAGGTTTAATTCACTTTTGTGTAATTCTCGTGGGCTTGTAGCCGTGCTTGAGGCGATATTTGCGCACATCGGCAAAGAGGTCGGTTGCATAGACAAAATTGTTGAGGTTCTCATTGTCAACATTATAGATCTCGTCTTTGTTGCCAACCCATCCCACATGGCCCTTGTAGATGAACACTATGTTCTCGCCAATACCCATCACTGAGTTCATGTCGTGTGTGTTGATGATGGTAGTAATGCCAAACTCGTGAGTGATGTCAAAGAGCAGTTCATCAATCACAATCGACGTCTTTGGGTCAAGGCCCGAGTTAGGCTCGTCACAGAACAAATATTTTGGATTCAAGGCGATGGCGCGGGCAATGGCGCAACGCTTCTGCATACCGCCACTCAACTCGCTTGGATACTTGTTCTCGCTGCCAGTGAGGTTCACGCGGTCAATACAGAACTGGGCGCGCTCGCGCTGCTCGGCGGCAGTCATCTTGGAGAACATCTTCAAAGGAAATATCACATTGCCCATCACCGTCTCGCTGTCAAAGAGCGCCGAGCCCTGAAACAGCATGCCAATCTCTTTGCGCAGCTCTTTCATCTGCTTTGTGTCAAACTTAGTGATGTCGCGGCCGTCATATAGAATCTCGCCACTATCGGGTTTGAACAGTCCCACCAAGTTCTTTACCAGCACCGTCTTTCCCGAGCCGCTCTGACCAATGATCAAGTTTACCTTGCCGTCATAGAACTTGGCGTTGATGCCAAAAAGCACCTGCCTCTTGCCACCATCCTCGTCAAACGACTTCTCAACGTTCTTAACTTCTATCATAGTTGTTTGAAATCTTCAATAATTATTACATCATAAGCAACTTGGTCAACAACACGTCGGTTAGCAGAATCATGATGTTGCTCATCACCACGGCGTCGGTACTAGCCTTACCAACCTCGATTGAGCCGCCCTTCACGGTGTAGCCATAGAACGACGAAATGCTAGAGATGATAAAGGCGAAGAACAGCGATTTTATCAAGGCAAACCACACATACCACTCAATAAAGAGCGTCTGAATACCAAATATATAGGTGTCGGTGTCGATAATTCCCGTTATCACGCATATCAGGAATCCACCGAATAGACTCGTGACCATACATATAATAACCAGGAAAGGCATAATGGTAACCAGGCCTGTTATCTTGGGCATAATCAGGTAATTGGCACTGTTGATTCCCATGATATCGAGGGCATCAATCTGCTCGGTCACACGCATCGTACCTATCTCGCTGGCGATGTTACTGCCAATCTTTCCCGAGAGAATAAGACACAAAATTGATGACGAGAACTCCAGCAGGATAATCTCGCGTGTGGTCAAGCCCACCGTGTAACGTGGCAGCAGGGGGTTGCTGATATTGAGTTTAATAAGAAGAGTACACAACGCACCAATAAACAGCGACACAATCAAAATCAAGGGAATGGAGTCGATGCCCAGCTTATATATCTCTGCCATATAGCGCTTGAAGAACTCCCTCCACTTGTCGGGAATGCCGATGCTTCGCCACATCAACGCGCAATAGGAACCTAATTTCTCAAATGACTTTAAGAGGACCATAAATGATGGAATATATCTCTGTGGTTTTTTAATTAATCGGCAAAATTAGTGCAAGTTGAGAGAAATACAAAATGAAAAGCGAAGATTTTCATTTTTATTGCCGAAACGCAGCCTAATTTATCCAAAATTAGTGCAAGTTGAGAGAAAAATCAAATTTTTTGGAGTTTTTTGGGAAAAAGCACTACTTTTGTAGAAACAAACTATCTAAAAGATGAAAACTAAAGTATTATCAATATTTTTTATTGCGACCGTTTTGTGCTGTGCGCCAATGGCTCAAGCACAGGATTATGACTCCAACGATGAGCCAAAGAATGAGTTGGCAGTAGGCTATGGTGCCGTAAACTCGTCGAGTGTGCTCGATGTCTTTGTTGATGTGGTTAGCGCTATGTTTGGCGCACGTTATCAGAACAAGAGTTTCGTTGGACCTTTCTCTGCCGAGTATTTTTACCATGTGAGTCCATTGGTGGGAGTGGGCGGCATTGGCGTGTATAATCACCACAGTCAGGACGTTTTGCAGGACGAGGAAGTCACTGGCAAGCGCAAGAGCAACTATTTCACCATTATGCCAGCGGTAAAATTCAACTGGCTGCGCAAGCAGCATTGGGGCATGTACTCAAAACTTGGCGCAGGATATACTCATGGCGAGTTTACCACTACAGGCAAAGATTCCAACGGCGCTTTCACCAAGGAGAACGTCGGCAACGATTTCTTCAATTTCCAAGTCTCGCTGGTAGGTGTTGAGGCAGGTAACCGCAATGTGCGAGGATTTGCTGAACTAGGTTTCGGCGAGCAGGGTTTTGTCCATGGCGGACTGCGTTTCCGCTTCTAAAAAATGCCTTTGATGAACAACGAGAAGAAATATGACGTAGAGGAGGTTGTTGCTGAAGTTGACCGCGAACGCTATGTGCGTGAGTTTAGGGACGTGGCGACCTTTGAGGCTTGCTGCCAACAATGCCCAAACTATGGCAAGCGCTGGGGTTGTCCGCCATTTGACCACGACACGTTACAGGACTTGATGCCCTATAATAAAGTGATGATAATTGGCTTGAAAATCACCCCTCACGACAGCAAAATGCCTATGGAGCAGGTCTATGATTTGATGCATCCAGAGCTAGAACGCATGAACAAGCGTCTACTAACGCTGGAAGATGAGAAGAATGGACTGGCGTTTGGTTTCGTGGGCAAGTGTCCCTATTGCAATGGTGCGACATGTGCACGTCAACAGGGCAAGCCATGCCGTCACCCCGATGTGGTGCGTCCTTCGTTAGAGGCCTATGGTTTCAACGTGTCAAAGACTGCAAGCGAATTGCTCGGCATCGACATGGTGTGGAGTAAAGACAAGAATATTCCTCGTTACCTCACTCTGGTGTGCGGACTTTTCTTCAATGCATAATCATCAATTCAGTAATTAGTTTTAATTCGTATCATTAGTGCGCTTAATGACTATTGACGAGAAATACATGCTGAGGGCGTTGCAGCTTGCACGACAAGGAGGGGAACACACCTCACCCAACCCCATGGTGGGTGCCGTGGTGGTACATGAGGGCAGAATAATAGGTGAGGGATTTCACCGCTGCTGCGGCAAAGCACATGCCGAGGTCAACGCAATTGCCAGCGTGCACAACCAGTCGCTGCTGCCAGCAAGCACTATTTTTGTCACTCTTGAACCATGTTCGCATTACGGCAAAACGCCACCGTGCGCCAAACTCCTGATAGAGAAGAATATCAAAAGAGTTGTGGTGGGCACACTTGACCCTTTTGAAAAGGTTAGTGGCCGTGGTGTGGCGATGCTGCGAGAGGCTGGCATTGAAGTGGAGGTTGGCGTGCTTGAACGTGAATGCCGTGAACTTAACAAGCGCTTTTTCACAGCCCACACCACAGGCTTGCCGTGGGTACTGCTTAAGTGGGCGCAGAGTGCCGATGGTTTCCTTGCCAACGAGATAGGTGCCATTAAGTTCTGCACTCCTTTAACTCAAGCGCTTATGCATCGCGAGCGCTCAATGGTCGATGTCATCATAGTGGGGGCAAATACCGTGCGTGTCGACAATCCATCGCTCACAGTGCGCCACTGGAGTGGCTCGTCGCCATTACGTGTGGTACTCGACCGCCACTTGTCTATTCCACCAAGCTTACGCTTGCTGAACGATGGCAGCAAAACACTGATTTACAATGATAAAAAGGAAGGCATAGAAGGCAACGTGGAATGGGTAAAACTTAACACCAGTGAGCCGCACGGGTGGCTGTGTAACCTATACCACCGCGGTATTACCAGCGTGATGGTAGAAGGAGGCGCCAATGTGCTACAACAGATGCTTGACGCTGGCACATGGAACGAGCTGCGCATAGAGATCGCCCCTATCTTTTTAGAGAAAGGACTCAAAGCTCCAACAGTGGATTTCTCCAATGCCACTAGCCAAGAAATTGATGGTAACACTATATTTAGAATGGCCAATTCTGATGTGTTGAATAGATTATAGTATTATGCATCTTCGTTAAAAAGGTGTAAAAAATGGACTTTTGCCTTTTATTATCTTAATTAAAGAGTGTGTATTGGTATATTAATACTAATTTTACACGCTTAAAACGGGTATTGAGCAAGAAAGTTGACAATAATTGCTTCAAAATGCCCTGATTTCGCTTGTTTTGATAAAAATGCGATTGTAGGGACGAGACCTGTCTCGTCCGATGCCTTACTCAAAACTTTGCGAGAGTGAGCATTTTATTTAAATTAGGCTACACATCTGAAAAAAACAAAAAACTTCGCTTTTTATTTAGTTTTTCTCTCGGTTTGCACTAATTTTTTGTAACTTTGCAAGTTATTTTTAATAAAGATAGAAAATGAACAAACAGTTTCCAATATACTTGTTAATTATCATGCTGTTAGCGGCTACTGTGGTATCCTGCAACAAGAAGGATGAACCCGAGACAACCACCGACAGCGACTACAGTTCTTATTCCTATACTTCAACATTGGTGTCAACGTTCTCACTTCAGGCCAACACCAAGATTCTGAGCGGCCTTGACTCGGTGACTTTTGCCATCGACCAGGAACGCGGCTTGATTTATAACGCCGACTCTCTACCCTATGGCACCCGTGTTAACGCTTTGTGCGTGAATGTTACCACAGCCAGTACAGTGAGGTCAAAGGAATTCATTGTGAAGAACGGCACTGTGCAACAAGACACTACCATCACCTACACGAGCAGTAATAGCAACGACTCTATCGACTTCACTGGCGATGTGACGCTGCGAGTTGTTTCTTATGACAACCAGCATACTCGCGACTATAAAGTGAAAGTCAATGTGCATCAGCAAGAGCCCGACACTATAGTGTGGGATGCAAGCCGTCGCCGTGATCTTCCAAACGTGTTGTCATCGCTACAAGCGTCGAAAACGGTAATGCGCAATGGTGAATTCTTGTGCCTGGTAAACGATAACGGCAATTTTGTGCTTAGTACCGCCAGCGACCCAATGTCAGGCTCTTGGAGCAAGATTGTGATATCATTCCCATTCGTGCCCAATGTGTCGAGTTTTGCCGCAACTACCGACGCGCTCTATATCCTCGACGAGACAGGCGAGCTCTACAGCAGCAGCGACGATGGTACCAACTGGAATCACTGCGGTGTGGCATGGAATACTCTTATCGGTGCGTATGGCGACCGAGTGCTTGGCGTGAAAACGACGGCACATCGTGGGTGCACGACGAGTATCCTCAACGTGCAGATTTTGTGCCCACTCCAATCGCCGACAACTTCCCCATTGGCGGTATGAGTCAGCTGGTAACAGCAAACAACGATTGGACTGCAAACCAGCAGGCGATGTGCGTGGGTGGCGTGCTTTCCACTGGCGCTCTCACCAATGCTGTGTGGGGTTATGACGGTGAGCAATGGGGCTTGCTAAGCAACGACGATGCTGGGCTGCCTGCTCTGAGCGACGCTTCATTCTTCAGCTATTATACCTTTTCCCTGTCCTCTACTTCCACCCTTCCTGTCGTGCGTGTGACTTGGATGGTGATTGGCGGCAAGCTTGCCAGCGGCGGTCTTAACACCACAACCTATATCTCTCGCAACCAGGGCATCAACTGGGAGAAGGGCGAGAATGGTGTGCAACTGCCAGCAACTATCCCTGCCTTCAGCGGGGCACAGGTATATGTCTTTGATCGCACCCAAACTGCCAACGCGCCACGCCTGAATGCATACAATCCTGGGCATGTGACGCCAGTGAGTGAGTGGGATTGTTCCTTTATCTATCTCTTTGGTGGCTACGCTGCCAACGGCAATGCCCTCAACAGCATGTGGGAAGGCGTGTTGCGTCGTCTCACCTATAAACCAGTTTTCTAAAAAAGATTAATTAATGGCTTGTTGCTCATTGAAAATATACGTTTTCATCGCTCAATAGCGTTTTTTCTAATAATAATCATGAAAAAATTAAGGTTATGATGAGAAAAACCGCTATGATAATGACACTGATGCTCATGGGAGCAGTGTGCGCCTGGAGTCAGACCTACCGTTTTGAGATAGGTCCAGCAATTGGTGTCACAGGCTATCTGGGCGACGTGAACAAGAGCAACATGTATAAGATGCCACGAGTGGCAGGTGGCGGCATATTCCGCTACAACTTGAACACTCGTTTTGCCTTCAAAGGTAATCTGCTTTATGTAAACCTCGCTGGCGACAGCAAGAACATCGACTCGAAGTTTCCTTTCGACCAGCAGTACAGCTTCACAGCTCACGTGGTAGACCTAGGGGGACAGGTAGAGTTCAACTTCTTTCACTTTGGCGATGGTCCGCGCTACAAGCACTACAAGCGACTAACGCCCTATTTAACCGCCGGTATAGGAGCTGAGCTGTCGTTTGCCAATGGAGGCACGAGCTTTGGCATGGTGCTGCCATTGGGAGCTGGAGTGAAGTTCAGGTTGAAAGAGCGCCTGAACTTGGGATTTGAGTTCACCATGCGCAAGTCGTTCAGCGACAAGGTTGACGGCATTACCGACCTCTATGGCTACAATCACGGCATCGCCAAGAACACCGACTGGTACTCGGTAGCGATGTTCACTGTGACCTATGAGTTCAGCAAGCGCTGCGTGAAATGTCATTATATTGAATAATATTTGCTAACAACAAAAATATGTCATCGATAGAAAAAATAGACCGCACACGACTACCAAAGCATGTTGCCATCATTATGGACGGCAATGGGCGTTGGGCTATGCAGCGGGGACTGATACGCTCTATCGGTCATGAGAATGGGGTGACCACGGTGAGACAAATCACCGAGATTGCCAGCGAGTTGGGAATAGGCTTCCTTACGCTCTACACCTTCTCAACCGAGAACTGGAACCGTCCGCAAGACGAGGTTGACGCGCTAATGAACCTGGTCGTGGTCTCTATAGAGCAGCAGACGCCCGACCTTATTAAGAACAACGTGCGACTTACTGCCATTGGTGACCTCGAGCGCATGCCCGACTTTGCACGTCAGCGCCTCGCCAAGTGCATCGATGACACATCACACTGCACTGGACTGGTGCTGTGCCTGGCCCTGAGCTACTCATCGCGCTGGGAAATTGTTGAGGCATGCAAGAATCTTGCCCGCAAGGCTGTGGCAGGTGAGATTGATGTGGAATCGATAAATGCCGACATGCTGTCGCAGTCGCTTGCCACCAGTTTCATGCCCGACCCCGACCTGCTCATACGCACAGCCGGCGACGAGCGCATAAGCAACTTCCTGTTGTGGCAAATAGCTTACAGCGAACTCTATTTCACCGACAAATTTTGGCCCGATTTCACTAAAGACGATTTCTGCGAGGCAATTCTCAGCTATCAGCAGCGAGAGCGCCGCTATGGAAAAACCAGTGAGCAACTGACGGCAAACTAAATATGATAAAACATCAAGACACAAATATGCGATATATTAAGTTCTTTATAGTCTTTATAGCGGTAATGGCCCTTGGCACCACTCTTAGTAGTGCCCAGGAATCATATACCGTGAACGATACAATTTTCAACCCAAAACTTATCTTTAACGGCACGCCAACAAAGTATGAGATTGCAGGCATAAAAGTCACGGGAGTTGACAATTATGAGGATTATATCATCATTGGTTACTCAGGCTTGTCGATTGGCCAACGAATAGAGATTCCTGGCAGCGAGCTTAAAGCTGCCGCGAAAAGATTCTGGCGACAGGGATTGTTCTCCAAAGTGCAAATCAAGGTGGAGAAACTCTATGGCAACAAAGCATGGCTGGAATTTAACCTGCGCCAGCAGCCTCGCATATCGAAGGTAAACTACGTGGGAATGAAGAAGGGCGAGCAGAAGGATATCACCGAGCGCTTGGGCAACCTGGTGGGAAGCCAAATCACACCTAACATTTCCAACCGTATCGAGCAGATTATAGAGAAATATTATGCCGCCAAAGGCTTTGAGAAAGCCACTTGCAAGGTGCGCCAGCAGGAAGACCTCAGCAAGCAGAACGAGGTGATTGTTGATATTGTGGTTGACAAACACGAGAAAGTGGGTGTCCACAAAATCTACATCGAGGGCAATGAGGTGTTCAGCGACGGCAAGATAAAGCGCGCAATGAAGAAAACAAACGAGAGCGGACTACTTAATGTCTTCAAGTGGTTCAGCCAAAAGAAGTTTGTGCGCACCGACTATGAGGAAGACAAGCAGCGCATCATCGACAAATATAACGAGAAAGGCTATCGCGACGCCGTGATCGTGTGGGACAGCGTTGCCAACTATAACGATAAATCGGTTGACGTGTATCTAAAGGTTGATGAGGGCAAGAAATATTACATCTCCAATATTAACTGGGTGGGCAATACCGTTTATCCCACTGCCACCCTCAGCGAGGTGCTGGGATTTGAGAAAGGCGATGTCTATAATCAGAAACTGCTCAACAAGCGTGTGTCGGAAGACGACGATGCAGTAGCCAACCTTTATATGAACAATGGTTACCTCTTCTTCCAACTCATACCAACCGAGACCAAGATTGAAGGCGACTCTATTGACCTTGAGATGCGCATCTACGAGGGCAAGCAGGCACGCATCAACAAAGTGGTAATCAACGGCAACGACCGCCTCTATGAGAAGGTTGTTAGACGCGAGCTGCGTGTGCGTCCAGGTGAGCTCTTCAGCAAGGAAGACTTAGTGCGCTCGGCCCGTGAGATTGCCCAAACCGGTCACTTCGACCCTGAAAAGATGGATATCCGCCCCGAGCCCAACGAGGAAGATGGCACTGTGGATATCATCCTTAACCTAGAGTCAAAAGCCAACGACCAGATAGAACTCTCGGCTGGTTGGGGACAGACGGGTATTATCGGAAAAGTGACACTCAAGTTCACCAACTTCTCCATCAAGAACCTCTTCCACCCCTCATCTTATAAGGGCATTATCCCTCAAGGCGATGGACAGACGTTCTCGATAAGCGCACAGACCAACGCGAAATATTACCAGGCCTACAGCCTCTCGTTTGTTGATCCATGGTTTGGCGGCAAGCGACCTAACACTCTGTCGGTATCGGCATTCTATAGCCGCACCACCGGCATCAACTCCTCGTTCTACAATAGCCAATATCAGAACTATTACTATAACTATTTATATAATGGTATGTATAACGGCTATAACAACTATTATGGTTATGGCAACAATGGCTACAGCTACTATGAGAACGCTTACGACCCAGGTAAGTACCTGCAGATGGCAGGTGTGACTGTGGGATTCGGCAAGCGCCTGAAGTGGCCTGATGACTACTTCACACTCATGGCCGACCTGAGCTACCAGTGGTACAGCCTCAAGAATTGGGAATATATGTACTACATGAAGAACGGTAACAGCCATTCTCTCGTGCTGGGACTCACCTTGTCGCGCAACAGTATCGACAACCCGTTATACACCCGTCGAGGCAGCTCGTTCACTTTGTCGTTCCGCACCACTCCGCCTGTTAACCTCTTTGGCAAGAAAGACTGGAAGGCTCTGAGCGAAGCAGGAACCGATGCCGCCAAGAAAGACCTATATCGCTGGATTGAGTACTGGAAGCTCAAGTTCCAAGCTAAGACTTATACTCCACTCACCGACCCCAACGGTCGCTGGACTCTGGTGCTCATGACTCGTGCCGACTTTGGTTTGCTCGGCAACTGGACAAAGCATGTAAAATCGCCATTTGAGTCATTCTATGTGGGTGGTGACGGCATGAGCGGCAGCTACACCTACGCTACCGAAACTATCGCCCTGCGTGGTTATGAGAACGGCGCCTTCACGCCTTATGGTCAAGAAGGATATGCCTACACCCGACTGGCAATGGAGCTGCACTTCCCGCTGATGCTTTCTAATAGCGCCACCATCTATCCTCTTATCTTCGTTGAGGCTGGTAACGCGTGGACAAGCGTGAATAAGTTCAACCCGTTTGACCTTAAGCGCTCGGCTGGTGTGGGAGCACGCATCTATCTGCCAATGATTGGCATGATGGGTATCGACTGGGGCTATGGTTTCGACACTGTATACGGCAAAAAGGGTGGCAGCAACTTCCACTTCGTGCTCGGACAGGAATTCTAATCAATGTACAATTCATAATGCATAATGCACAATCTGCATTCACAATGAGAATTGTCAATTAAACTTTTAACTTAATTTTCAGTCAAAGACAAGCAAAATATTAACAACTTTAGATACAAAGAATAAATATGAAAAAGTATGCATTATTGTTAGTGGCGATGATCGCCTGCATGGCGACTGCCAGTGCTCAGAAGTTCGCCCTCGTTGACATGGAGTATATCCTTAAGAACATCCCTGCCTATGAGATGGCCAATGAGCAATTAAATCAAGTATCACAGCGCTGGCAGCGCGAGGTTGATGACCTCAAGAAGGCTGCCGATGCCATGTATAAGAACTATCAGAGCGAGTCGGTGTTCTTGACCGATGACCAAAAGAAGAAGAAAGAAGAAGAGATTGTTGCCAAGGAAAAAGAGGCAATGCAACTCAACGCTAAGTATTTTGGCCCACAGGGCGAGCTTTTCAAGAAGCGCCAGTCGCTAATGAAACCCATCCAGGACGATATCTATGCTGCCGTTAAGAAGGTGAGCGAGGAGCGAGGACTACAGGTAGTCTTCGACCGCGCCTCGTCGCAGAGCATCATTTTTGCTTCACCCAACATCGACATCAGCAACCAGGTGCTTGAGAAACTGGGATACTCTAAGTAAGTATTAAGTATTAAGTGTTAAGTTTTAAGTTTTAAGTAATAAGTGATTAGTCGCTTAACACTAAATTTGTCAAACTGAAAAATATTAATTTTAATAAATAACCAATTAATTGATTATGTTCAAGAAAATTTTACTTGCAGTCCTCGTGGCTGTTCCTATGTGCATTCAAGCACAAACCTTTAAGCTTGGTGCTGTAAATCCAACCGAGATTCTTAATGTTATGCCTGAGTTTGCGACAATGAAGAATACTCTCAGCCAATTGAGTGAGAAGTATGAAGGTCAAGCCAAGGCACTTCAAGATGAGTTCAACAAAAAACAGCAAGAGCTTGAAGCTCTTACCAAGAATATGGCTAATCCAGAGAACGACCCAACTGCCATGGCTAAGGCCAAAGAGCTGGAAGACCTCTATAATCGCTACCAGAATTTCATGCAGACTGCACAGCAAGACCTGCAGAAGCAGCAAGAGACACTCATGGCGCCAATTCAGCAGAAACTGATGACTGCCATCACCACTGTTGGTGCCGAAGGCGGCTATGCCGGAATCATCGACTCTGCAACACTGCTCTACCAAGGCAACAACATCGAGGACGTCTCGGCTAAGGTAAAAGCTAAATTAGGTATTAAATAATTATCAATGATAACTATAAAGAATGACCTGAGGCAATCGTCTTAGGTCATTTTTTTGCCACGAAATTATCTAAACAAGCCGAAAAAGTATTACCTTTGCGCTATTGAAAACATATAAAATTTCCAACGATGAATATCAAACGATTATTAATGCTCACACTGGTGATGTTGCCACTGGCAGTGATGGCGCAAATGAAGATTGCGACCGTTGATGTGCAAGCCGTTTTTGATGCAATGCCCGAGAGCAAACTTGCTAGCGAGCAACTCGAGAAAGCGTCACAACAGTATAAGGCCGAATATGAAATGATGCAGATGGAGTTTAACGGCAAGTATGCCGCCTATCAAGGCCTTGCCAGCGACACTCCTGCTACTATTCGAGACCGTCGTGTACGCGAGATACAAGACACCAACAGCGAGATTGAGGCGTTTCTTGCCCGTAGCCAAGCGTCGTTGAATGCTATGAAACAGGAACTTGAGGCACCAATCTATGCCAAAATTAATGCCGCTATCAAGGAGGTGGGCGACAATGGGCGTTACACCTATATAATAGATGTGTCAAAGACTCCTGTGGTATATTCTGGCGTCAACGCCATCGATCTCACCAACCAAGTGAAAAAGGCACTGGGAGTAGAATGATTTAAAGGTTAGTTAGAAACCGATGGCCGACAAGATGACTCCTGAGCAGCGGCATCATTGCATGAGCCGCATCCATAGCCGCGACACTAAGCCCGAGATGATTGTGCGTCGATGGCTGTGGAGTCAAGGTTACCGCTATCGTCTAAATGTGAAGCAGCTGCCTGGCCGCCCCGATATTGTACTCACACGTTTCAGCACCGTGATTTTTGTCAACGGCTGTTTCTGGCATGCCCATGATGGGTGTGACAAATATAGGATTCCACTAACTAATGTTGACTTCTGGACTGAGAAATTCCGCCGCAACCGCGAGCGCGATGAGCGCAACTACCGCCTGCTGCACAAAATGGGATGGTATGTGCTGGTGGTATGGGAGTGTCAACTGACCAAAGAGAACCGAAGTGCCACGCTGTTGGCGCTTAGCCATCGCTTGAGCCAGATTTTCCTTGAGGCCAAAGGCGCGAAACTCTATCCTTCCCCTGAAGAGGAGACCATTCCCATTGCAGCTGAACCCAAAGTGGAATATGGAAAATAAAAAAAGGGGCTAGACCTACCTTGTCCCCACAAATATACATTAGAAAAACCGAGGCGAGATGAGCAATTTGCCATCTCGCCTCATGATTTTTATCGGATTGAAGTCATTATTTCTTCTTTCCTGACTTATTGTTGCCTTTGTTTTTCTGCTGTGTAGTCGTGTTATTGTTTTTACCTTTACCCTTGTCATTTTGCTGGGCAGCACCGTTGTTCTTGCCCTTACCCTTGTCATTCTGCTGGGTATTTGTGTTATTCTTACCCTTATTGTTGTTTTGCTGGGCGGCGTTGTTGTTCTTTCCCTGCTTACCCTGATCCTTGGCCGGAGTTTGTTGTTTGGCCTGTGGATGTTTCTTGGCATATCCCTTCTCGGGGATAGTGAGGGACTGACCTATCTCAATGTGGTCGCCATTGATGGTGTTTGCAGCACGCAGGTCTTCTTGACTAATGCCATATTTGTTGGCTATTTTGGTAATGTTGTCGCCTTCTTTCACATTGTGCTTAACAGGTTGTGGGGGCGCAGCCTTCTTGTTGTCGTTTTTATTCGTATTATTGTTTTTATTATCGTTCTTGTTGGCGTTCTTGCCGTCGTTTTTGTTGGCGTTTTTATTATCGTTCTTAGTGGTGGTCTTGTTATCGTTCTTGTTTGTATTCTTATTATCGCTCTTAGCGGTAGTATTGGTGTTCGTAT
>JAGCRW010000008.1 GCA_017964485.1 Muribaculaceae bacterium
ACAATAAGTTAGAACTTGACCCAGAGGACGATGCCGCCACTGCCAACTGGGGTCCAGAGTGGTGCATGCCGTCGCAGGAGCAGATTCAAGAGCTCTACAACAACTGCTTCAGTGAGTGGACTACGCTTAACGGTGTGAATGGTCGTCTGTTCACTGGTCCTAACGGCGCATCGATGTTCATGCCAGCTGCTGGCTCTTTTGGCAACTATTGGTCGCGTACGCTCCTCAGCTCCGATCCGTACTACGCTTATATCCTGTACTTCTACTCGGGCAGCGTGTTCCGGGACTACAGCGATCGTTACGTCGGTCAAAGTGTGCGTGCAGTACGTGTGCAAGAGCATGAGTACGTTGACCTAGGTCTTCCCAGTGGCACGTTGTGGGCGACGATGAACGTGGGTGCCAACAGCCCTGAGGAATACGGCGACTACTTCGCCTGGGGCGAGACCACGCCAAAGGAATGGTATGACTGGAGCACTTACCAATGGTGGAACGGTGGCACCGACGCGTACGCGTTAACCAAGTACTGTAATAACAGTGAATTTGGCTATAATGGCTTTACTGATAATAAGACTGAGCTTGACCCTGAGGACGATGCCGCCACTGCCAACTGGGGTCCAGAGTGGCGCATGCCGTCGCTTGCGCAGATTAAGGAGTTGTATATGAATTGCACCTGGGTATGGACAACGCAGAACGGTATTAATGGTAGGTTGTTCACTGCAAGCAACGGCGCGTCGTTATTCTTGCCAGCGACTGGCGACCGCTGGAAGGGGGAGTTTAAAAACGTTGGCTCTTGGGGATACTATTGGTCGCGCGAGCTTTTCGAATACCCCAACAGCGCTTGGAGCCTGTACTACATCACGAACGAAGCTGTAGGCTGTAACAATGTCACCCGAAGCTACGGTTTCACAGTACGTGCAGTACGTATGCCATAGAATTAGCACTGTCTCCTTCGCATGAAACGTCAAAAAAGAGTCCGCACGCTCGATGAGCCAAGTGCGGACTCTTTTGCGTCAGCAATTAATTATGCATTGTATAATGGCACAAAAATCAGGCGCCACCTCAAGGTTGCTTGAAGCGACGCCGTTGTGAGCGAAATATGAAAAGGAAATAATTCTAAGTGTTAAGAGTCAAGTTTTAAGTGTTAAGTAGGGACGAGGCCTGCCTCGTCCGCTACTGTCAAGTTTTATACACCGAAGGTGAGTACTGTGAAGTAACGTCCACCGTCGTACATGGTGTTGAGGTTCACAAATCCGCTGCCGTTGCGTCCGTACCACGAGAAGTGGCCGTTACCGCTATTGATTGGAGTGCCAAAGGTGTTGCACAGCGAGTTGTAGAGGCTACGGAAGCGATAGTCATCTTGATAGGATGCGGAGGTGACAAACTCGGCATAGTACATGCCGCCATCAACATCGTACTGCAGCATCACATCGGGCCAGCTGTATCCCATCATGTTCACGTCGCGCAGATATACCACATTGTCTTGATATCCGTCGATGTCATACCCGTTGTAGTAGAGGTAGTTGAGCGAAGCGTCAAGATAGGTGCCAAACTCCAATCCCAAAACTCCCGAGATGATGGGTGCCGAGGCATAGTAACGATAGCCTACGGGAATTACTGGGCGATAGTACCAAATAATGCGTGGACGCCACTGACGGAAAGGAGGTGCGATTGGTGCTCGCCAGCTCCAACGGTTGTAGCGGTAGTAGTCGTACCAGCGATCACGTGGTCCGCGAGGACGCACACTGCTGTGCCAGCGATAGCGGTCGTAGTCGGGGCGTGGGCCTCCGTGGTTGATGCCACCATGATGTGATCCACCGGGACGATGGCTAGGTCCACTACCAGGACGGCCGTTACCTGGGCCACCGTGGCCACCACCAGAACGATGGTTGTCATTGCCTGGACGATAGTTGCCACCATTATTTCCGCCATGTCCTCCACCGGGACGATGGTTGCCATTGCCTGGGTTCACATTGCCGCCGCCATGATTGCCGCCGTTGCCACCTGGAGGGTTCATGTTTCCATTACCTGGACGGTCGTTGCCACCACCTGGGCGAGTGTTTCCGTTGCCATTATTGCCACCAGGACGGTTGTTGCCATTGCCTGGTTTTGGATTTAAGCCGTTATTGCCTTTGTTGGTTTGGCTGCCAGGCTGATAGATGCGGTTGTTGTCATTGCTGAAATTCCTGTTCTCAGGACGACCTGGATTGGCGTTTGGGCGCTGATTTTGGTAGCCTTTGTTGTCGCCGCCATAGTTCCTGCCACCACCATTATTGCCACTACCGTGGTTGCTACCGCCACGTGGACGGTTGTTGTCACCGCTAGGTGAATAAGACGGGCGCGAATTACTCATGCTCTGCGAACTACTACGGTTGCTGGGAGCACTGGGTGTGCTGGGGCGAGTTTGAGGGGCCGTTGCCGAGCTGCGGGGGGCGCTGCTTGGGCGTGATTGCGGTGTTGAAACACTGCGGTCGGAGCGTGGGCTCGGTGAAGACTGCTGCATCGACTGTCTTGGACGGTCGCTACCGCCACCTGAACCATGTCCGCCTGGTCGGCGACCTTGCGCCGATACTGGCGCTGCTAGAGCAATGATTGCCGCTGTGAGCGCCACACTTGATAATACGTGGTAAAATTTGCTTTTCATATTCGTTTATATTTTGATGTTTATAATTATTTTTATTGTATCACCAGCCTAACTAGGCCGACAATGTATTGTTTTGACAAAAAAATCACACCTTAGTTTAATTGTTTTATTCCCAAACCCTACCCAAAATGGGTGAGTAAGGAGATTTTATAGACAAATCCGCAAAAAGCATAGAAGTTTCCATTTGAAGTAGGAAGTAAGAAGTAGGAAGTAAAAAGTACAAAGGCCTCTTACCTCTCAACTCTTACCTCTCAACTCTAAACTGCTATCACTGCACTGGGGACACAGGCCTTTGAGCACATAGTTGATGCTGTGAACCTTGAAGTTTCCGGGCAACGTCACCACAGGGGCGGCTATACGGCTCAGGCAGAAGGTGCGCTGGCAACGCTCACAGTAGAAATGGGCGTGCATATCGTCGAGGTGCTCGCCATCCTCACCGCAGTGGCAGTCGGCTTGGCACACGGCATACTTAAGTGAACCTGTGCCGTCGTCGATGGCGTGGATGAGGTGGTGAGTAAGAAACAATGTGATGCAACGGTAGATGGTCGATTTGTCCACAGTGTCTAGCTTGTCCTCGAGGCTCTGCAGCGAGAAAGCGTCGTCGCAACTGACCATCGCCTTGAGGACCAAGATGCGCATGGCAGTGGGCTTGATGTCGCGCTGCTCGAGCAGGTCAATGATATGTTGTTCACTATCCATTGTCACCATCCTTGCCAGCCGCTACTCTGGTTATTGTTACTTGACATCCTGCGCGGCCGGTCAAAAGGCGACTGCTGCTGGGTGCCAGTGTTATCGTTTCGGTTATTGCTAGCCATGCGTTGACTAATGCTTGACGACTGCTTGTTCTGCAACTTGCCCACTTGGTGGCTACTACCGCCTTGCTTGCGCTGCTCCTTCCTGAGCACCACAAAGGCGTAGATGATTCCAGGAATCCAACCTAGGCATGTGAGAGCGAAAGCGACAAGATAGGTGCCGCACCCCTTGTCAACCACGGCAAAGGGCGGAAACACTACAGCCAATATTTTTCTAGCGAGAGACAACTTTTTTAAGTGTTAAGTGATAAGTGTTAAGTTTTAAGTTTTTCGTGAATGTGAACGTGAAACGTGAACGGTTTTGATTTCAATCCTCATTTCACGTTCCCCGCGCGAGTGTACCCTAGTCGTTGTTTAAAATCACGAGGGCAGCAATCACACCTGGAACCCATCCACAACAAGTGAGGAGGAGAGTGATGAGAAATGACCCACAACCTTTGTCTACCACAGCCAGTGGCGGAAAGATGATAGCTAATAAAACTCTTAAGCAGGACATGATTTTGTAAGTGTTAAGTTAGTGTTCAGTTTTAAGTTGAATGGAGCAAAAATCATGCCATATTTCGGGAACGGGAACGGGAACTATTTCGATCGCTATCCTCATTTCACGGTTCCCGCGAGCGAAGCGAGTTTATGTATCAGTTCGTCCGGCCCACTCGTTGCAGTGGTTTCACATCGGCTGCATTGAAGTAGTAGTTCATGAGGAAGACACCCTTCTCATAGCCCATCACCACCACGCAGCCGGCATCGCTAGTAAACGTGCCGTCATCATTGATGCCAAAGCCTTTCTTGCCCATCTCTTGGGTGATAAGCTGCAAAATCTCCTCCTCGGTACCTGGCGCGCACTCCCTGACGGGATATTGCAGCGTCACACCACGAACCACAGCGTTGTAGTTGAACTGAGCCGACGACTGGGAAGCTGTTGCGATGCTGTCACTTGCACTAGGCGCACCAGCCTTGAGAGATGCAATCTCACGGTCGAAATGGTAAGTAAGAATCAGTGGAGGCAGCGGACCTGTTAGCTCGGTGGCGCCCACATAATTGTCGGGGTTCATGCCCACCGCCTGGTTTATCTCCATAAGCGTGCCACCCTTTCGCACGTTGAACACAGCGTCTTTGTCAAAGAGTTGCAGCAAGGTTGCCGCCACCTTTGCGGGGTTTACATATCCACGTCCGGCAGCCTCTTCAAAGTTGTTGCCGTTGACGAAGTCAACAAACTTGGCATTGCCCACTTGCTTGCCTTTCTCGTCAACAATCATCATCACCGAGTCTTGGGCGACGATAAATCGGTCGGGGGTAATGTTGATGATGCCATTATACTTAATACCGATAAGCGTATCGTTGTTCGCGTCAACGAGTCCCATGCGGTCGCCCTTGATGACCATGTAGCGGTCTTTACCCACGTGCTTCACATCGCGGTAATTGACCTCTTTAATCTTCTTGGGAATCGCCAGCGTGTCGGTAGTCTCTTTGCCTTTCTTGTCGAGATAGACAATTTTCTGGTCCTCTGCCTGCATCACCTTGAGCGTGCCGTTGATGAAATATCGGTTGATAGGCAGGTATTTATCGCTGTCGAAGTCAAACAATTTCTCGCCCTTCTTGTTAATGACCACCAAACTCGAAACGGCAGTAGTGTCGGCAACCTGGCTCTCCGACACCAGCGCGGCATCATCAAAAAGGAAGGCATTGGCAAGGCCTAGATGCGGCCCTATCACTGTGTCGCCCTTGGTGTCGACAAATCCAGTCAATCCACGGTCGTCTTTCACTATAGCGAGGTCGCCCAGGAACATCGACGCCGAGTTGATGCTTGGCGGCAACTTCTTTACCGTTTGGCAATTCTTGTCGATGACTTGCAGGTCCTCACCCGGAAGGCAGGCAATGGCATAGCCACCGTTGAAGCTCGTTGCCGAGCAGTAGGGCTTGCTGTTGACAGGCTTAGAGCAGTCGGCCACATTGTAATAGTTGATGCGAGCCGTCTCGTTGTCATAGACGTAGAACATATCCTCATGCACAGCCGAAGGTATGCCGCTGATAGCATTCTTAGCAACGATGTCGCCATTCTCAACGTTGATGATGCTCCACTTGTCGCTGCCCTGCAGCCTCACTGTCAAATACTTAGTCTCCTCTTGAAAAGGATAAATGCCATTATCCTTGTTGCCACAAGAACTAAGAGTTACAAGCACTACTAAGAGAGAGCAGATATAAAAAATTTTCTTCATACAAATTTCATTTTATCATTCAATCTGCAAAAATAATATTTTTGTAGGAATAAAGAATCCCATTTATTACTAAAAAACTATAATAAAAACTCACGGACTGTATCGCCCGTGAGTTTTCTGATTTTGGTGATGTTACGCAGTAATTACTCAGCCTTGCCGTCGCTGCCAAGCACTTCGATGATTTTGTGCTTGTAGAGCTTGGTCATCTCGTCGCGTGCGGGACCACAGTACTTGCGTGGGTCAAACTCGCCTGGTTTATCGGCGAACACCTTGCGAACTGCTGCAGTGAAAGCTAAGCGGCTGTCGCTGTCGATGTTGATCTTGCACACTGCGCTCTTGGCGGCCTTGCGGAGCTGCTCCTCAGGAATGCCTACTGCGTCGGGCAGATTGCCTCCGTGAGTGTTGATGATGTCAACATACTCCTGTGGCACTGATGATGAGCCGTGAAGCACGATGGGGAAGCCAGGAAGTTTCTCCATGATGGCGTCGAGCACGTCGAATGCCAATGGGGGAGGAACGAGCTTGCCAGTCTGTGGGTCACGAGTGCACTGCTCGGGCTTAAACTTGTAAGCGCCGTGGCTGGTGCCAATAGAGATTGCCAGTGAGTCGCAGCCTGTGCGGGTAGCGAAGTCGATAACCTCCTCAGGCTTAGTGTAGTGTGACTCCTCGGCCTGAACGTCATCCTCAACGCCAGCGAGCACGCCAAGCTCAGCCTCAACGGTCACGTCAAACTGGTGAGCATACTCAACAACCTTCTTTGTCAAAGCGATGTTCTCCTCGTAGGGCAGCGAGCTGCCGTCAATCATCACGCTCGAGAAGCCAAAGTCAACACAGCTCTTGCACACCTCAAAGCTGTCGCCGTGGTCGAGGTGGAGGCAAATCTGTGGGTTCTCCCAACCAAGTTCCTTGGCATACTCTACAGCGCCCTGTGCCATGTAGCGAAGCAGGGTTTGATTTGCGTAGTTGCGTGCACCTTTAGAAACTTGCAGGATAACAGGCGATTTAGTCTCGGCGCTAGCCTTGATGATAGCCTGAAGCTGCTCCATGTTGTTGAAATTGAAGGCGGGAATTGCATAACCTCCATTGATTGCCTTAGCAAACATCTCGCGGGTGTTGACCAGGCCTAATTCCTTGTAACTTACCATAATAATAATTCTGTTTTTAAAGATTGAATAAATTCTAATCTGTTATCTCATCTATTTTTCGACTGCAAAATTAGTGCAAGTTGAGAGAAATACAAAATGAAATGCAAAGATTTTCATTTTTATTTCCGAAACGCCGCCTAATTTATCTAAAATTAGTGCAAGTTGAGAGAAAAACCAAATTTATTTGAGTTTTTCCGCAGAGCAAAAAAGCAATTTATTGGTATATATTTACGTTATTATATATACTGAAAAAACCGAAAGAATGAAGATAAAGATAAAAGCTCCGCTAGGAATCAGTGAAAAGGGACAATCGGCAGTACAGTGCAACTCGTTTTTCCCGCATCTCGCTTATGTGAACTCGAGCGACCATGTGTTTGTGCTCTGCGATGGCGTTGCCGGCCATGCTCACAGCGAGGTGGCGAGTGCAGTGGTGGCTAAAGCCCTTGGCGAGTGGATGAACGCTAATGTTGACTTTTCGCAGCAGCTCACTGGCGTGACAGTGCGCCGCGCTGTTGTGCATGCCCAAGAGCAACTAGATGCCACCTACAGTCGCTATGAGCCGAGCCGTTACCCCATGGGCACAACCATGGCGATGCTTGCCTTTGGCAACTTTGGTGTTGCGGCTGCCCACATAGGCAACAGCCGTGTCTATCACCTGCGTCCCTCGCGCCGCGAGACTCTATACCGCTCGCGCGACCACTCACTGGTCAACGACCTTTTTGTCGCCGGTCGTCTCACTCGTGCCGAGGCCGACGCATCGGCTAAAAAGAACGTGCTCACCCGCGCCATGCTCCCTGGTCCTTGTAACGCAGCGGTGCCCGACGTGGCATTTATCACCGACATCCAGGCGGGCGACTACTTCATTCTGTGCTGCGACGGCATCACAAGCGCTCTGAGCGACAAAAAACTCAAAGACGTGCTTTGCAGCAAGTTGAGCAATGCGCAGAAACTTGCGTCACTTAAGATGCTCACCAATTCTGTGCCAGCCAATCACAGCATACTGCTCATTGAGGTGGAGAGCGTTGAAGAAGAGGACGGCGACCACCTGCTCGTCAACACCGAGCGACTGATGTGCGACAAGATGGTGCGACGCAGCGTGATTCTCGCCCACAAGGAACCTGCAGTAATCACTCCACCGCCAGCTATAGTCACGCCTCCGCCAGCACCTGTATCGGCACTTGATGAAGGTGTTGAGACCATTGAGGCGCCAATAGAGCAAGAGCTGGCAGTCACTGCCCCCGTTGTCGAAAACCAACCGGCAGTCACCGCCACTCCCCCACCTGCACCGGCACAGTCAGCGGCAAATAAAGACAAGTTGTTGAAACGCCTGCTGTGGATTGCAGTTGCCGCTTTGCTTTTTCTTGGCGCCATAACAGCGCTGTTGCTCTACAACAACAAAAAGGACAGCGATAAAGAGGTGTCTCAGGTAAGCCAAAGCGAGGAAAAGAGCGACCCCGATGTAATCGTCAGCAAAGACATACCCGTCAATGACGTGGTGCCAGAGGAGCCTTTAGAGCCGTTCGACAACACCGAGGGCGAACCTGCCACCGGCAGCAACGTGGCAGTGACACCTGCGCCTAGAGTAAGCAACATACCTCTGCCCACTGGCAGCAATGTGAAAGTGCCTCGAGTAAAGGAGGGCGATCCCTATCCCGATGCTTTCGACAACAAGAACGACTACAAGGAGCTTGACAGAGAAGTGCCCGAGACACCCGTTGTCAACAACGATGAGCCAAAGCAACCTGCACAGCCTGGTGGCGTGCCGCAACCTAAGAAAAAGGCAAGCAACGACCCAACCAAATCCAACCGTGGAATACCAGTGCCTCCGCCACCAACTAAGAGCCACAAAATAGAGACACCATAACAATGCAAGACATCAACAACGGAATAATCAAGCTGGTATCTTCGCTGGCAGTGAAGAAATACCGCGACAAGGAAGGACTCTTTGTCGCCGAGGGATGGAAATGCGTGCGCGACACTTGGCGGGCGTTCAACTGCCGTTATCTGATCGCCACCAAGGCATGGTATGAGCAGCAGGGCACCGCCGAACATTACCCAAAACTAGTGCTCGCCCACAAGAGCCAAATGGCGCGCATGTCGCAGTTCACCACGCCAAGCGACGTGATGGCGGTGTATGAGATTCCCGAAGTCAATTATACCGACGATGAGGTGCGCTCCGAGCTCAACATCGTGCTCGACAATATCCAAGATCCAGGCAACCTAGGCACTATCATGCGTCTTGCTGACTGGTTTGGCATCAAGAACATTTTCGCCAGCAAATCGACAGTCGATGTCTATAACCACAAAGTGGTGCAGGCGACCATGGGCGCCATCAGCCGAGTGAAAGTGCATTACTGCGACCTTGACTTCTTCCTCGATGACTTTAGCGACATGCCCGTGATGGGCACATTCCTCGACGGAGAGAATATTTACAGCGCAAAATTGCCCGAGGGCGGAGCTTTCGTCATCTTCGGCAACGAAGGCCAAGGCATCAGCCCAAAGGTGTCAGAGCATGTGACTCAACGACTCCACATCCCTGCTATGCCCCGCAAAGGCGCCAAGAGCGAGAGCCTAAACGTAGGCATCGCCGCCGCTATCACAATAAGCGAGCTACGACGACAAAAATTAGTCAAATAATTTTTACTGATGCCCCTACTTAACGTCTCTTTTGGAATTTTCGCTTTTATGCCGCAAGGATGGCTTTTCATGTTGCTCATCATCTTGCTGGAGGCTTGCGTCATGAGCCGAGTGCTACTGAAAAAGTGGCTCGAAAGTGGCGTGTTTGTCTCGGCATTAGTGGCAAATGCCGTGAGTGGCATTGTGGGATTTGTAATTTCGATGATTCTTACTGGTGGATGGTGGCTTGTGATATGGTTCCCTTGGGTTTCATCTCATGAGGTGAACGTGCATAATCCCAAAGCAATATTGGGCTTGGTAATCTATTATTTTGTGGCTTTGATACTCTCTGTGCTCATAGAATGGGGGTTTAATCATCTTATCCTCAGAAAAAAATTTACCAAACGTAAAATTCTTATGGCGACACTCTTGGCCAATGCCACCAGTTATACTCTAGGTGCCGTGCTTATAACACTGCTGTGTATACTATAAAGAAAAAGTGAAATTTGTGACATTATAAAATGAACCCCAAAAAAGTCGGAAACTTTTGGGGTTCATTAATCTATTGTGTTCTAAAATTCACATTAGCGATCTTTATAAGCTTCAAGTGCTTTCTCGAGGACGATGAGTGCGCGCTTGAGGTCTTCGATTTTTAGGACATAGGCCATGCGGACGATGTTCTTGCCCTCGCCTGGGGTGGCGTAGAAACCAGTAGCGGGAGCCATCATCACTGTCTCGCCCTCGTAGCTGAACTTCTCGAGGCACCAGCGGCAGAAGTCATCGCAGTCCTCAATGGGGAGCTTCACCATAGCGTAGAATGCACCTGTTGGCATGGGGCAGAACACGCCTGGAATCTTGTTCAAGCCCTCAACGAGGCAGTTGCGGCGAGCGATATACTCGTCATAAACGCCCTGATGGTAGGCCTGTGGAGCTGCAAGCGATGCCTCAGCAACAACCTGTCCGAGCAATGGAGGACTCAAACGCGCCTGGGCGAATTTCATCACTGTAGTAAGCAATTCCTTGTTGCGGGTAATGAAAGCGCCGATGCGGACGCCGCACTCGCTGTAACGCTTCGACACTGAGTCGATAACAATGGCGTTGTCCTCAATGCCTTCAAGGTGTAGAGCGCTCAGGTAAGGCTTGTCGCTGTAACGGAACTCACGATATACCTCATCGCTGATAAGATAGAGGTCGTGTTTCTTAACCAAGTCGCGCAACTGCTTCAGCTCCTCATCAGAGTAGAGAGTGCCAGTAGGGTTGTTGGGATTGCAGATCATGATTGCACGGGTGCGATCGGTAATCAGCTTCTCAAACTCCTCAATCGAAGGCAGGGCGAAGCCGTTCTCGATTTGCGTGGTGATAGTGCGCACCTTCACGCCCATCTCGCAGGCGAAGCCCATATAGTTGGCATACACTGGCTCAGGAACGATGAGTTCGTCGCCTGGATTGAAGCAAGCCAAGAAGGCAAACTGCAGCGCCTCGCTACCACCGCAAGTGACGATGATGTTGCTGGCGTCGAGCTTGATGTCATAGCGGCCATAATAGCCCACGAGCTTGTCGAGGTAGCTCTGATAACCTTGCGAAGGAGAATACTCAAGCACCTTGCGGTCCACGTTCTTGAGAGCGTCAAGACCCTCTTGAGGTGTGGCGATATCGGGCTGGCCGATGTTGAGGTGATACACTTTGATACCTTTCTGCTTTGCTGCCACAGCAAATGGCGCAAGTTTGCGAATTGGCGATGCGGGCATGTCGATGCCGCGTTGTGAAATAATAGGCATAGTTGTTTTATAGTTTTTAGTATTTTAGTTTTTTAATTCTTCGTTTATAGATTTGCGGGCAAAGGTAGGCAAAAATCACCGACCCGCCAAAAAATATTGCGGGTAATTGTTTAATAAAAAATATGGCGAGATATTTATTACTCCTTAATGATCATCTTAAACTCGGCCTGCTTCTCTTTCATGAGTTTCAGCACGTCGGCAGGCTTGCTGATGACCTGTGGGTGCAGATTCATGCCGCCGTTGTCCTTAGGCCACTGCTTGAGTTCGGGGTCTACCTTGATGACCTTGTCGTTCTCGAAGTAGAAGCGGTATTCTTTCTTGGTGCCTCCTTCATCTCGCACGAGCAGGGCAAACATGGGGTCTCCCTCCATCGCGTCCCATAGGAACTCCCAATACCACTTGTGCATACCCATAGCGTAGGTAACAGTGCTGGTGGCGAAGTAGAGCAGGCTGCACATTGAGCCGTCGGCGCTATACTGCTCCTGAGTGAAATAATACTTGTCATGCACCTCGCGCATCCCCGAGCCAGGCATGTTCTGAGCCACATTAACGCTGATTTCGTTAAAAGGCTGATCGCCGTATGGCTTGTTATTCATCATCTCCAACCTGTCGGCGTAGGCCTGACGAATTTGAGCCATGCGCTTACTGTTCTGCGCACTGAGTACCGAAGCAGTGGCGAGCACTGCGAGCATGATGAGTGTGAGTCGTAGTTTCATAATAGTTATTAGTTAGTTATTAGTATATGATTTACAAAGATAGGCATAATTTTCAATACCGCAAAAAATGAGACTATAAAATGAAGAAGGCGTGTCAAAAAAAGCGGTTATCGTACCAAAAAGCACGGTAACCGCTTCTGTGTGCAAAAGACGGCAAGACTTATTCTTCAATGGCTCTTATCAGTTGCAAGTCGCCACTTGACAAGGCTTCAAAATTGGACTCTATCTTTTCAATATCCCAATCCCACCATTTAAGGTGTAAAAGGTATTCTATCAGTTCGTCATCGAAGCGTTTCTTGACAACACGGCAAGGATTACCAACCGCTATGCTGTATGGCGGAATATCTTTAGCCACCACTGAATTTGCACCGATAATTGCGCCGTCTCCGATATGAACACCAGGCATGATTGTCACATTCTGACCAATCCAAACATCATTGCCAATGATTGTGTCTCCTTTCAACGGCAGTTCATCTTTGACGGGCGCGATGGCACTACCCCAATCACCACCCATCACGTAGAATGGGTAAGTTGAAACACCGTTCATACGGTGATTGGCACCATTCATAACAAACTCAATGCCTTTTGCTATGGCGCAAAATTTGCCAATAATCAGTTTGTCGCCAATAAAGTCGTAGAAGTGAGTGACGTGCTTCTCAAATTGGTCTGCACCATCCACATCATCGTAATAGGTGTAGTCACCGATAATGATATTCGGATTCTTCACCACATTCTTGATGAAGCAGAGACTTGGGATTTTCGGATTTGGAAAAGCCAAGTTGGGATTCGGTCTGTTGGTAATCTTCATAACAATAATGTCTCTAACAATCTGCAAAGGTAAGTATTATTCCGCTACGTCCATTTATTCTTTGGGGGACATATTATACATCAGCCGTTGAATTTCTTACAATCGCAAAATTAAGCATTATTTCAATATAATCCACAAGTCAATCCAAAAAAATGAAAAATAGTTCGCCAATGAATGGACCTCTGATTCTGTCTTGTAAATTATTCATTCCTCATTATTTTGTTCATTTACCATCTTTTCAAATCCCTCCATAATATTAAGCAGATCCTTAGACAAATAATGCTCAAATCTGATGGCGAGAGCCTCATCTTCTTGCGTGTTCTTTACAGCATAAATGGAGCATGCTATCGCAGCAATCGTATCGGAGTCACCACCTATAGACACAGCGTTACGGGCACAATCTTCCAAAGAGTCACTCTCAAGGAAAGCGATAATGGCTTCGGGAACACTTCCTTGACAGCTGACATCAAATCTATAATGAGGACGAATCTCATCAAGAGTCCTGTCAAGATTGTAGCCATACTTTCGTGGAATCACATCTCTAATCTCCATTTTTGCAGCTTCAATATCGGTCGCTTTGCGGCAAATATATACACATTCGGCAACAGCCATCGCACCTTTTACTCCTTCAGGATGATTATGGGTTACATTGGCAGTTATTCTTGCCAACTCCAATGCTTCCTCTAAGGAGTCGGCATAAAGAGAAACAGGACTTACACGCATTGCCGAACCGTTACCCCAACTGTCATAGGGTTGGGGATTCTCCATCATGAGCCACGCCCTGAATCGGCCGCCATAACCTGCGTTATAATGCCTTCGGCCCAACATCTGCATACACTGCACCAAATGGTTCGCACTGTGAGAAGGGTCTTCAATGAGCCACTTCGCTACCGCAAGCGTCATAACGCTGTCGTCGGTGTAACGAGTGCCTCTACTCTCCAACGGAAAATCCTTGGTCTTTACATTGTGCCACTCATAGGCACTTCCTACTATATCTCCAAATACTGCTCCCAACATATTACTTTTTCTCTATCATTTATCATAAACATCTTAATCTTCTACAAAGTTATAAATTTTTTTTCAATTCACCAAAATATTTGCGTAAAAACTACACAAAGGGTTGATTTTTTTGCTTTGTTGCAATCTTTTCATTACCTTTGTGGCATAAAAGTAATCGTTATGGCAAAGAAGACTACAAAAACGACATATTTCTGCAAAAACTGTGGGGCTGAGTCGCCTAAATGGATTGGCAAGTGCCCAACATGCGGAGAGTGGAACACCTATATCGAGGAGCCTGTGGTGCCTAAGTCAAGCAAAGGTGTGCTCTTTGGCACTGACGACAACGGCCACCGCAAAAGTGCCGTGCCAGTGAAAATCAACGACATCAAGGCAGAGCAGCTGCCACGCATCAAGTTGCCCAGTGGCGAGCTCAACCGCGTGCTTGGCGGCGGACTGGTTCCAGGAAGCATTGTGCTTATTGGTGGCGAACCAGGCATTGGAAAGAGCACGCTGGTGCTGCAGAATGTGCTGCGCATACGCTCACGCAAGGTGCTGTATGTTAGCGGTGAGGAGAGTCCGCAGCAGCTGCGCATGCGTGCCGACCGCATAGCCGGCAGCGACCAGGACTGCGAGTGCTACATCGTGTGCGAGACATCGCTCTCGAGCATCTTTACCAGCATCAAGGAGAGCGCCCCTGACCTCGTGATTATCGACTCCATCCAGACCATCGCCAGCGATGAGCTCGACAGCGCGGCAGGCAGCGTGAGCCAGGTGCGTGAGTGCGCCGCCGCTTTCCTGCGCTATGCCAAAACAAGTGGCGTGCCAGTAATTCTAATTGGCCACATTAATAAAGAGGGCACCATCGCTGGTCCCAAGGTACTGGAGCACATCGTTGATGCCGTATTGCAGTTTGAGGGCGATAGCCACTACATGTACCGCATCTTGCGCTCCATCAAGAACCGCTTTGGCTCCACGAGCGAGATGGGCATCTATGAGATGCGCGAGACAGGTCTGCGCGAGGTCACCAACCCCAGCGAGATGCTGCTCTCGGCAATGGACCAAGACCTCTCGGGCACTGCGATTGGAGTGACCATCGACGGCGCGCGTCCATTCCTCATCGAGGTGCAGGCGCTGGTGAGCACAGCAGCCTACGGCACCGCACAGCGCTCGGTCACTGGTTTTGACCAGCGACGCATGAACATGCTGCTTGCAGTGCTTGAAAAGCGTGTGGGATTTAAATTAGCTCAAAAAGACGTCTTCCTCAACATCGCTGGCGGACTCAAAGTCAACGATCCCGCCCTCGACTTGGCAGTGATATGCGCCATCCTCTCCTCTAACGTAGATATCGCTATCCAGAAGGGCGTATGCTTCTCGGCTGAGGTAGGTCTGAGCGGCGAGTTGCGCCAAATCACCCGTATCGAGCAACGCATTGCCGAAGCCGAAAAACTCGGTTTCAACACCATAATCATCCCCCGCAACAACCTCAAAGGCGTATCAACAAAAGACCTAAAAATCAAAATTGTAGAAGCCTCTAAGGTAGAGGAAGCGTTTCAATATCTTTTTGGGTAAGTAAAAGATAAAGACTCTTTGACTAAGAATATATTCCCAGGTTTAATGTTAATGAAGGTTAAAGTCAAATTTTTAATTAAACCGATTGCATAAATTTGAGTCTTAGTATCGAATAATAAATCTAGCTTCAAACTTTTTTTAGTTTGTAATTAACTTTTTCGTAATAAAACAATATAAGTTCTGTTGCAGTGATTGCACCATAAGAACGTAAGAAAAGACTCCGAGCGACGACGCTTGGAGTTTTTTTCTTGCCCTGGACAGTGCAAAGTGAACGATTATCATCAACAACTAACGAAGCAATCTCACAACATGATTCCGCAAGCCGTCAACAGTGAACCATTACCCCAAAAAATGCAAAGGTTTGCACTTCCCTATATTAATAATATATAGTGTTTTAGTTGAATATTAGAGATTTATTATCTACTTTTGCAGTTACAAATAAAGCCCTTATCCATTGCGATAGGGCAAGAGACAAACCTTTTTTATTAACTTAAACTTTACAATCATTCTTTTTATGAACAAAAAGTTACTGAAATCGTTTTTTGCGGTAGTTCTTGCTGTTGCAGGGATTTTCGCATTTTCTCACTACAGCAATGCTACAGTGGGCGATGTTGACGGCGACGGCGTTGTTACTGCCAATGATGTAACAGCTGTCTACAACTATCTGCTCAACGGCGACACTGAATTTTACGCGTCAAGCGATGTTGACGGTGATGGTACTGTTACCGCTGCAGATGTTATGTATATCTACAACATCCTGCTCGGCAACACTCCAGCGGAGCCTGACCATGTTTACATCCTTGGCAATGCCACAGAATGGAACCCTGCCGTAGGTCAAGAGATGACTACCGAAGATGGCGTGACCTACACTGCCGTCTTTGAGGCACAGGACATCAACGATGGCTACAGCTGGTTTGGCTTCACTACCAAACTCGCAGCTGCCGACAGCGAAGATCCTTGGGGCGAAATCGCCGACTATCGTTTTGGCGCGCTTACCAATGGCGACGACTTCCTCGTTACCGAAGAGACTATTGGCATCACCATTCCTTTGACCAAAGAAGATTATCATGCCTTCCAGATTCCTGCTGGCAAGTATGAGTTCTCTCTCAACCTCAACGAGATGGCTCTGGTCATCACCAAGGTTGAGGAGCCACAGCCAGAGAACAAGGTTTATATCCTTGGCGAGGTTAACGGCAACAGCTGGGCAGCTAACCAGGGTTTGGAGATGGCTACTGAGGACGGCAAGATTTTCACAGCGCAAATCACCACCAAAGAGAGTGGCTTCAGCTACTTTGGCTTCACAACATTGCTTGCTGAGACTTCCGACGAATGGGATTACATAGCACCTTTCCGCTTTGGCCCGGTTAGCGTAGGCGATCTCAACTTCATTGTGACTGAAGAAACCCTTGGTACAGAAATTTCTCTTACTACCGAGGATTATCAGGCTATCCAAATGGCTCCTGGCTCATTCAACCTGAGCCTCGACCTGGAAAACATGAAGCTTATCATCACTGGTGAATTTACTCCTCAACAGCCTGCCGGTGAGGGCTGGTATCTCATTGGCACCAACAACAACTGGTCAACCAGCGACATGAGCTATCCATTCGTTCAGGACGCTCAGAACGAGAACGTTTACAGCATCCACGTTGACAACGTGAGCGGTGACTTCTGGTTCAAGATCGCTGCCGAGGGCAACTACACACTCGCAGACTTCTGGAGCGGTAACTTCTTGAGTGCTGCTACCGATGGCGAGAGCGCACTTAGCGGAACTCACGTTCAAGGCAACCAGGGCGCATTCTGCATCCCAGGTTCTTACAACTGCACTTATCTCGACATCACTATCGACGTTGAGAACCTCACCTACACCATCACTACCGATGGTCAGGAGCCAATTGTAGATCCTAATGCCGAGTACGACTACGTTTACATCGCTGGTACTGCCGACGGTTGGAGCGGCAATGGCGGCAAGCTCGCATCAGTTAAGGACGCCAACGACTACTACGGATTCTTTAACGCTACTGGCGAGTTCAAGATTCAAAAGAATCAAGGCAGCTGGGCTACCAACTGGGGTGGCTCAAACGGCAATCTCGTTGCAGGTGGCGCCAACATCCAAGCCAATGGTTTCGTTTATGTTAACGCCAACATCGGCGAGTTGACCTACAGCGTTACCGACATTACATCAATGGGCATCATTGGCGACGCCACTCCTGGTGGCTGGGAGGCTGAGACTGCTCTCACCTACAATGCAGAGACCAACGCTTGGGAAGCCGACGTTACACTCACTACCGGCAATATCAAGTTCCGCGCAAATGGTGGCTGGGAAATCAACTTTGGTGGTGCTCTCAACAACCTCGTTATGAACGGTGACAACATCGTTGTAGAGGCTGGCACCTACAAAGTGGCTCTCACCCTCGTTTGCCCAGGTGAGTACACAGCTACTCTTACCCCAGCAAATTAATTATTTGCTAAGTAATTAATGCTTTTAACAAACCTATTTTTATTTATTAATCACAGTTAAAAGGTTAATTATCTATTTATTAGTCATACATCAATGGCGAGGCCACTACGACTTCGCCATTGATTTTTTCAATAGCGCAAGCTAGCAATAAATTGCCCCTGGTTTTTCTTGAAAAAATGGTTATGATTCGCAATATAGGTTAAAGGGGCTCGAGATTGAGGCCTATGTTGATATTATTGCCTAATTTTGTGGCCGAAAAAGGATTAGAAACAATAACTGATTATAAAAATGGAACAACCAATAACCTATCGTTTTCTTAATGAAGATGAGATAGAGTGCCTAAAAGCCAATGGCTGTCAAGCCGAAAATTGGAAAAGTATTAATGTGACATCACATTTCAACCCAGCCTGCATTCACCGCGTGACGTTTTACGGTCACATCACCATTGGCGACTGCAGTGGCAGCATCGAGGTGAGCGACGGCTTTGTGAAGCGCTGTGGCATCAGCAATGCCACGCTGCGCAACGTCACCATTGGCGACAACTGCCTCATTGAGAACATCGGCAACTTCATGAATAACGTGAAGATTGGCGACAACTGCCACATCTCTAACGTGTGCACCATTGAGAGCACTGGTCCCAAAGCCACATTCGGGCAAGGCAACCTGATCTCGGTGCTAAACGAGGTGGGAAAAGGCAACCTTGTACTCTTCGACGGCCTCAACAGCCAGCTTGCTGCCCTTATGGTGAAACAGCAAGGCAACACCGTTTTCCAAAAGGCTATCACAAAACTTGTGGAGAAGTTCATAAAATCGAAAAAAGCGACTTGCTGCACAATAGGCAACAATGTAACCATCATAAACACAAATGAAATTACCGATGCGGTTATTGGCGACGGCAGCCACATCAAGGGAGCGTCACGCATCAGCAACTGCACCATCAGCAGCGCCATCAACAACCCCATCACCATTGGCACTGGCGTGATTTGTGAAAACTCAATTATTAGCGGCGGCTCAACAATCATCAACAGTGTGAAGATAGTAGACTGCATGGTGGGCGAGGCATGTGAGCTGAGCAATGGTTTCACCGCAGCATCCAGCGTGTTCTTCGCCAATAGCTACATGTCGAACGGCGAGGCATGCGCCGCATTCTGCGGACCATTCTCAGTGAGCCACCACAAAAGTTCGTTGCTCATTGGCGGACAGTTCTCGTTCTACAACGCCGGCTCTGCGACCAACTTCAGCAATCACGCCTACAAGATGGGCCCTATGCACTATGGTATCCTCGAGCGCGGCACCAAGACCGCCAGCGGCGCCTACCTGCTTATGCCCGCCAACATTGGCACCTTCAGCGTGCTGTTTGGTAAACTGATGTATCACCCCGACACCCGCGACCTGCCGTTCTCCTACCTTATCGCCTACAGCGACACCATGTATCTGGTGCCTGGCCGCAATTTCGCCACCGTGGGCCTTTACCGAGATATCCGCAAGTGGCCCAAGCGCGACAAGCGCCGCCTCGCCGACCGCAAGAGCATCGTCAACTTCGACTGGCTCAGCCCCTACTCCATCAGCGAGGTGTTGCGAGGCAAGAAAATCCTCGAGAAACTGCGCGCCGCCAGTGGAGACAACGTGAGCACCTACAACTACCACGAGTATGTCATCAAGGCTCCCCTGCTTCGCAAGGGCATCCGCTACTACGACCTTGCACTGCGCATCTACATGGGCGCCGTGCTCAAGCGTCATCGCCCTGTAGTGCCCTCGTCAAGTACTGGCGAAGGTGATTGGGTGGATCTCTCAGGAATGCTGTTGCCAGTTAGTGAAGAGCAGCGACTCGTTACCGACATCATCGAGGGCAAGCTGGAGTCAATAGAAGATGTACTTGCACGCTTTATCGCCATCCACAAAAACTATGACGAATACCGCTGGGCGTGGACCTATCGCATGATACTCGACTACTATAACATCGAGAACCTCGATGCCGAGACTGTGGAGCACATCCATGCCGACTATGTTGAAGCCCGCCGCGAGTGGATAGCACTTATCCGCAAAGACGCCGAGAAGGAGTTCAGTCTGGGCGATGTAGAGCGCGACGTACTTGATGATTTCGTCACGCAACTTGAAGGCGAAGTGGATTTTGAGAACCAAAAGCTGTATATGTAAAAGGGAAGGTGAAAGTAAAAAGGACGAAGGATAAAGTTCACAAAACAACTATCCCTAATCTCGTCACGATACCCAATCCACATAAAAAATAATGCACCCGCTTTCTGCGAGTGCATTATTTTTAGATTATGCAATGAAGCGATTACTTAATAATCACCTTCTTGCCGTTGTGGATGTAGATGCCAGGAGCAGCGGGCATGGTCTCAAAGCGGATACCACTCATATTGTACCAAGCGTTGTCAACCTTGTCGCTGTTGATGGTAGTGATAGCGGTAGGAGTCTTGGCAACAACCATTACGAGAGGCTCGTTGATAGCACGACCAGCTTCCTTAACTGTGATGTCGTAACTGCCAGCCTCCTCTACGCGGAAGTTAGCGCCGTCAATCAAGGTGATGTTGATGTTGAGCATGTCGTTGTTGATCAAGAAGTACATGCCATTCTCCGACTCGCCGCCGAACCACTGCCAGCCATACTCGAGAGGAGTGATGATCTTGAACTCAGCGTTAGCCTCAAACTCTACAGTGGCAGTGAACTCAGTGCCTTCCTCGTTTTGTTGCATTGCAATGCGGCCACCATCCTCATTATCAGTATCCCAGTTATTGAATGTACCAACGATGTAGAGCTCGTTGATGCCAGTAGGCTCCTCAACAACCTTTGTTATTGTCAAAGCCTTCTTGGCGGGAACAGTGGTAACATTCTCATCAGTTGGAATAGAATAGATACCAACCTTGGCGCCACTCATTATTAAGTTGCCGGCATAGTCGAAATGCAGCTGATAAATCAGACCAGAGCGAGCGATACCTGCGGCAGGAGTGAACTGAGTAACATATTCCAGTGAAGGAGCTCCATTCTCACCCCAAATGATATTGTAGAAGCTGATGTTAGTGTTTCCGTCGCTGATTACAAGCTGGCTTCCGTCGGGGGTCAGGGTAAATCCAGAGCCCATTGAGCCATTCAGGATGTCGGCCTGATCACCTGAGTTGTAAAGAATCTCGCCCTCAGCGTTGACATAAAGCAGTGATGGAACTGAGGATGTGTTTTGGCCTGTGCTACGGTATTGTGCAATCCACACGCCACCACGCTCCTCGTCGGGATAGAGGTTGCCGTTGCCATTTACCTCATAAGCACCCACTGCGTAGTTCACATCGGGAGCTTGGTTCCAACTTGTAGCGTTGCCAATGTTGTAAACGCTCACGTTGTTGCCCTTGCCGTTAATAATGACGTCCTCGTTGTAGACATACATCTTCAAGTTCTCGCCCTCACCAGCAAATGCCACGTTAGTACAAGAGCCACCTACAACTTCACCATAGGCGTTGGTGAGCATACCATCGCCATCGCGGTTGAGCGATGTTCCGTCGGGATTGCTGAAGAACTCCTTGAAGCCAGCATCAGGATTGGCAGGATCGAATACGAATACGCCCGAAGGTGCATCACCCCACTCTGGCATGTAAACCTTGCCAGTTGGGTCGATGCCTAAACGATAGTTGCTACGGAATGACAAACCATCGCTACGAGAGTTGATCACTGTCTCGTTAACTTTAGTGTAGTCGGGATTATAGATCCAAAGGCCATTGTTAGGATCACCAGTACCTGGACGGTGACCTACGTAGATACGTCCGAAGAAGTCACTCTCAGGGTTGTTGTCAACAGTGCTGAACGTGTAAGTGTAGTTGAAATCATCCAGATTGTTGATGAGAGTGTAGTCGGTAATGGGTTTGCCCTCAAGTTTCACTGCCCAGTTAAGTACTTGTCCGTTATCACCAGGAAGATCAGCAATGGGAATTACAAACTCATTGTTGCCCTCTACAACGTCAGTCAGGTCATAGGTGCCAACTTCTTCGCCAGTAGTAGCGTCAGAGAAAATAAGCTGAGCGCTCTCGGCGGCGCTGTTGGAGTAGAACTTGAAGGTAGCATTACCCCCATCTACGCTAGAGGTCAATCCAGAAGGCAGAATGCCCTTGATAACCTCGGCCTCTTGTGCCATCATGCTAAATGAAGCACACAACGCTAATAATAGTAAAAATTTCTTCATTGCGTTAAGTTTAATGGTTAATAAAAAAAGTATAATCTCGTTAGTTTATCTCCTCATTAGGACAAAGTGCATTATCACAAATGCACAAAATCAGCTAACAAAATTACACATTATTTTATAAACCAAAAACAATTTGAAAGAAAAAATTACCAATAGGCCAAAAAAATCATCAAATCTGGCAAGTAACTCAAGCGGCAATCTAACTCTGCGACTCGAGTTTCTCCTCGTCTTCCTCGGTCCAGAGAGGATTCTCGTCGTCGAGGTCGTCAAAATCGAAAAATGCCTCATCGGCAAACGCCGCCATCTCGCGGCCTTCCTTCTTAGTTGGGCGGCCCATGCCCTTCTGGCGGCGTACGAAGCCACCAATGCGAGCCATCTCGAGAATCTTGTACTGATCCTCGGGAGTGATGTTTTTCAAGTAGTTTGACACGAGTTTGGCACCCACGCGGTTGTTGAGCAACCCCACAACCTCAAAGGTCAACGTGATGGGCGGCTTGCGCACCTCTATCACGTCGCCCACCTTGATGTTGTGCGACGGCTTCACATTCATGCCCTTTATGGTCACGCGCCCCAGTTTGCACTGGTCAGTAGCCAGCGACCGAGTCTTAAACACTCGTGTCGCCCACAGCCACTTGTCAATTCGCATTTCATTCATAGCGTTTTCAGTCAATAGTTCACAGTTATTTGCCCAACTAATAACCAGTAGAAACTTAACACTTAAAACCTAACACTTATTACTTATTATTGTAATTTGTCATTGCAAAGCTCAATCCGCTTAGGCAGAAGGCTTTGATGGTCTCGGTGGTTTTCTGAAGTCTCTCGGGGAGCATTTGGCGCTCCTCGGGTGTGAGGGGGCCAAGCACATAATCAACCTGCGCTCCTTCGGGAAAATCGTTGCCAATGCCAAAACGCAAGCGGGCATAGTTCTGCGAGCCCAACAACTCGTTGATGTTCTTCAGTCCGTTGTGGCCGCCGTCGGCACCCTTGCCACGCAGTCGCAAAGTGCCAAAGGGCAATGCCAGGTCATCGACGATCACCAGCAGGTGGTCGAGCGCGATTTTCTCCTTCTGCATCCAGTAACGCACCGCCTCTCCACTACGGTTCATGTAGGTCGATGGCTTCAAGAGCACCAGTTGCTGGTTCTTGAGGCGCATCTGTGCCACAGCGCCATAACGGGCTGAGGCAAAAACAACATTGGACGCCTCGGCAAAGGCATCCAATATTGTAAAACCTATGTTGTGACGGGTATCTTGATACTCTGCACCAATGTTTCCCAGTCCAACAATCAAGAACTTCATAGTTTGTTCAGTAGTTTCTTGAGATTCGGTTGTTTCACTGCTAGAGTGTCGTGAGAAAATGCGCTTTAGCCAATTACTCAGCAGCAGCTTCACCTTCTTCGCCCTCCTCGGCAGCGGCTGCAGCAGCTGCGGCAGCACGGGTAGCACGAACACCAGTGATCACGAGGTCCTTAGAGCTTGCAAGCTCAAAGTTGTCAAACTTCATGTCACCCACCTTGATAGAGTGACCAATAGCGATATCGTCAACATTAACAACGATGCGCTCTGGAATCTCGGTGTAGATGCCTTTAACTTTTACTTTCTTCATGCTCAGATAGAGCTTACCACCAGCCTTAACACCGGCAGCGTGACCCTCGATCTTAACAGGGATAGCAACCACTACTGGCTTCTCCTTTGTTACCTCAAGGAAGTCGAGGTGCAGGATGCTGTCGTTGGTTGGATGCCACTGGATGTCTTTAAGCACAGCCATTTTCTCAACACCGTTGAGGTTGAGAGCTACCAAATACACGTCAGGAGTGTAAATGAGCTTGCGAACATCGCTGAAGTTTACTGTGAAATCGGTGGTAAGAACAGCCTTGCCATCACGGCCAATCTCAACGACCTTCTCGCCCTCGGCGAGAGTGCCCTCATACTTACCATCTTTCAACTCTATTACCTTACCGCCATTGAGGACGCAAGGAATTTTTTGGCTGGCGCGGAGCGCCTTTGCAGCCTTCTTGCCAAGGTCGGTTCTTGGCTCACCATTTAATTGGAATGTTTTCATTTTCAATGATTTGTGTTACTAAAAATTAAGTTATATAGCTTAATTTCCCATCACACGGGAGCTTAAAGCGGTGCAAAGGTACAACACTTTTTTCTAATACACAAATATTTTTTCACTTCGCATGAAAAAAACTTCCAGCCCTCTTTATCAAGACAATAAGGACAACTGCTGATTTCTCTTTTATCACCAACGACGTTTATTTTAGGTTCGGCCTCGACCTTACCCCTGTGTGTTTCTTCGGCAAAAATCGATATATCGGCAGAGTTTGCAGGAGTTGATGTCCTCTGATTGTTCAAAAGGCTTAGTGGTATCAAATAGCGAACTCATCTCATTGTCCATTCTCTCCTTGAACTCGTCATTAATTGTGCGGTAATCTTCCAGTTGCGAGCCATTATAAAGCACTCCAGTCTCACTCATGTTGCGCAACTTGTAAATTACAGGCATTATGGGTGTTTGAGGAATATTCTTCTCGAGGGCATAGGCATTGCAGTAGAGCATAAGCTGGAGCACACCGCGCAGATTCTTGCTTGCGGTAGTAACAGCGAATAGGTCATCAACGCTCACAAAACTGGTGGTGTCACTGCCACCCGTTTTATAGTCAACAATACGCAGCGTGCCATTGGGCAGGCGGTCGATGCGGTCGGCGATATAGGTGAAATTGAAATCCACGCCGCCATAGTTGAGCGTGATATTGTGCTGGCATTCGCACTCCTCCACAATGAAGAATTGGTTTTTGTCATACTTTTTGAGCAGGTCAATATCGTAATAAAGAACCGCCAGGACATATTTCTTTATCGCCACGCTAACGATTGACGCCTCTCCATCAAGTCTGTCATTGTTGTGCAGATACTCCTTTTTGACAAGCTTATCGACCACATCATCCAAATCCCTACTAATGAACCCTCTAATGTCATTGATTGATACGCGATTAATGCCAGTGCGCGGCTTGTCTCCCACATTAGGGTAATACAAGTGCTGGAGGGTGTCGTGGACAATTGTTCCGAAGGTGCCAGCATCCATGAAATCAATATCATCGTCGCTAGAGCGAAGTCGTTCTATCTTGTTGAAATAGAACATCAATGGGCAATTCACATACTCCTTGATGGAACTTGCCGAGAGCCAGCGTTGCTTGCTGTTCATACCGGGGCGGAAGGTGTTGAGCTGCTCCACAGCATAGCCGCGTTTAGGCATCTTGATAGTGATGGGGTTGGTGATGACACTTGAGACGTTGAACATGCGACGCTTCACTTGACGATTATACACCAGCTCGAGCTGCGGCACATAACGTGTCACCTCACTATTTCCTACAGGCTGGTCGCTGGTGTCGTAAACCATAATCAACCGCTTGGCGCGGCCAATGAGTCGGTAGAAGTGGTAGTTCCACATCATCTCCTGGTCGGCAACGGTTGACATGGCATAGTTGTATCGCATGAAATCGCTGATAAAGGAGTTGGTACGGGTCTTTCCAGGCATCATGCCCTCGTTGGCCGAGAGAATGATGACATTCTCGAAGTCGAGGCAGCGGGTCTCGAGCATACCCATAATCTGCAACCCTTGAAGAGGCTCACCCTCAAAAGGAATGGAAAATGCCGCAGCCAAGCGGTCAATGAGGTAGAATACCGACGACTCGCATGGGGGCACCTGATATCTTGCCAGGGCATCGATAAGCTGGTTGAGCACCTCGATGAACTGATTGAGGAACGCCTCCTGGATGGTCATTACAGGCTGCTTGGCATCGCTGTCGATATTGTCACCGTCTATTTCATCTTTCTCAGTGGCCTTCATCGCCTCTATCACTGTTTGGCAGAAGTCGATATATAGATTCAGGAGTTTAATCACATTCTGGGCATCATTCTCCTTGCCAAACGTTGTGAACAACAGTGCCAACTTGGTGTTAGCGAAATTGGACTGCGGCACGGCAAACATCCCTTGCTCGGCGATAAGTCGACGCATTTCCAACGCCTCGGCGCCAAAGTAGTTCTTGACAATAGGATGCGAAAGCACAATCTTCACATCGCCACGGTAGAAAGTCCACTCTCCATCGGGATTGATGCGCGCCTTGCTATGCATATTGGCAACGACTCTCATCAACGATGCTATATCGCTGGAGCTCAATGGATAGCCCATTGTCACATTCTTCTTCTCAAATTGTGGCGGCAACGAGTTGAGCAGCGGCACCAGCAAGCCATCATCGGGGAGGATAAGCGCGGTATTGATAGCATCGTAACTGTCAATCACCTTATCTTTAATAAGCTGGTTAAGAAGATGGTAGCAATATTTTGCCTGGCCTATGTTGGAAGGCACACCCACAACTTCTATCTCAGGAAACTCGTTTATTATCTCGCAAGTGAAGTCGTCGGGCTCGGGAAACTCATTCCTGAAGAATTTGACATATTTAGAGCCATTATTGATGCTGTCATCGCCATTGAATGCAGCCGATGCCAAGTCCCAGAAGAACAACGCCCTACCCTGCTGCTTGAGGCGCTTAAAGATTGCCACCTCACTAGTCGAGAGCTTATTGAATCCCACAAACACAAATTTCTCGTTACTCTTGAACTCGCGATCCTTCACCACCTCTACGGCATCGCGATACATCCTTCCAATCGTGCACAGGCCACGAGACTGCAGCTCTCTGTTGTAGTCCTCATAGAGTTGATACAGGCTCTGCCAAAGCTTCAGATAACTGGCTTTCACTTCCTTCTTCTCGTCACCACTGCTTTCATAGTTATGCCAGAATCTCTCGCTATCGACAGCCACGCTATCAACACCCAGGTTGAAATAGTGCGAAATAATCTCTTTCAAGTCGTCGTCAATGTAGGTAGCCTGTATATTGCGGTACTCTTCCACATTCCTGAAAAGCTTCTCGGCTTTTACGAGATACATGTCCACATCATTGAAGTCATTGAGCACGATATTGCCCCAATAGACAAATTTGTCGAACTCGTAATTTTCGTTACCAGCGATACGTTTATAGCATTGGTATAGTATAAATAGCGCCTCTACAGGCCTTACTTGCACGCTGCCAGTGAGCGATGCGAGGAAGTCGGTGATGGTCATCACTTTAGGCATTAGATACACGCCATGGCTTGCCATATCGAGTTCACGCTCCAAAAACTTGCAACTGCGATGGTTAGGCATCACAAAACAATAGTCGTGAATAGCAGGCTTAGCCTGAAAATATTGAGCAACTTGGCGAAGGAAAGGAGAGTTCATATTTAAGTGTAAAGTGTTAAGTTTTTAAGTGTTAAGTAGGGACGAGGCCTGCATCGTCCGAAAGTATTAATTCCTAAACATTATAGGATTATTCTAACCAATAACCTATTTCTTGATTAATATGGTAATTCTAATTGCGATGTCGAAGAGGACAATTTTGGCGTTGGCGTTGCCGCGTATGTCACGGGCAGCATCGCTGAAGAGCTTGAGCATGCGCTCCACGTTCTCCTCGGTGATGAAGCGGGCGAAATTCTTGCTGAACTGAGACTCCTCTTGAGTCTCGTAGTTAAGGGCACCTATGCGCAGGTTGTAGATATAGTTCTCACGCACCATGCGTGCGGCGTAGTTGAGAAATCGCTGTGACTTCTCGCGCTTATACTCGGCAATGTCCTCGCTCCATGCTTTCAGGCCCACCATGTCGCGCATATAGGCCAAGCGCATGAGTGCGACAAACTGCTGGTGAAAGTCGTGAATCTCGCTACTGTGGTCCATGTTGCGCAACGCCAAGACCACATTGCCGTCGGCAGGAGCAGCAAGAGCGAGCGCCTCGGTGATGTCAATGCCATGGGTGCGCGCAAGGTACTCAGCAATTTGCTGAGTTGAGGGCTTGCGAAGCTCAATGCGCTGGGTGCGAGAATAGATAGTTGGGAGAATGCCCTTCACATTATCGGTAGTGAGCAGAAAGATGCTGTCGGGCTCAGGTTCCTCGATGAGCTTGAGGAGCTTATTGGAGCACCCGGCGTTCATCTTGTCGGCCTGCCACATGATGAGAACCTTATATTTTGCAGTGTAGGCGCTGAGGCTCATCTTACGCACTATGTTATCACTCTCGCTGGCATAGATGAGTGGCTGGGCGTTCTCGTTGCCGATTGTCGCGAGCCACTGCTCATAGTCCTCGGCTATAATGCCACCTTCCACAAACTTCTTCCACTCGCTGCCAAAATCCTCGCTCACGGGTTTATCGCCCTTCTTGGTGATTGGATAGGAGAAAAACGTGTCGGCGTGGTTCATCGACTGATGCTGCAAGCACGAAGGGCACATCCCGCAAGAGTCGCCACCCGTGCGGTTGGTGCAGTGGATATACTGCGCCGTTGCCATCGCCAGGGCAAGTTTTGGCACCCCTGGCTCTCCATAAAAAAGGAGGGCATGCGGAATGTGGTCGCTGTCAACCATGCGACGCACCTGCTCAATAGCCCGTTCATTGCCTATGATATCGCTAAATTTCATTATATATCCAAAACTGATAACTGATAACTCGAAACTGATAACTCTATGGTGCCGCTACAGAATCTTCATAAAACTCATCGTCGGCCATGCTAGAATAATAATTCTCGGCATCTCGAGCATTACTAAGCTTATCAATAAGCTTGTTGGCCTTGCGTTGCTCCGAATCACTGAGTTCGTTGCAGTAGAGAGCCGCCTTAGCCCATTTCAACGCCTCATCATAATTATCCTTTTCCTCATAAAGGAGAGCAAGCGGATAGAATGCTCGTGCCGAATCTTTTTCGGCATATTTCTTGAGAAGCTTAAAGTCTTCGTTCTCGATAGCATATTGCAGTGATTTATCATCGTCATCTCTACTGTGGCCGCCTTTGCTCCTGCTGTTTCCTGATGTCAAGGCGATAACGCCCCATGCTGCCAGGCCCAGTACCAGAATTGTCGCCAGTGCGCTAAGGGCGATGATAAGCCCGCGTTTTGACTTGCGTTTTGGCTCGGAATTATAGGAATTGCCGGGATAGCTGTATTCTGGCTGCCTGTATCCACCCGAAACTATGCGTGTGTTGCTAGACTCGGGTGCCGATTGTGGAGCCACATAGTTCTGGCGCATTGTAGCATTGGCCACGTTCTGCGGAGCATTAGCCACAAAACCGCTCATAAACTGCCTGACGGTGGCAGGGCGGTTGTTGAAGTCCTTGCTCATGCCGCGCACTATGTTGTCAATCGTCACCTTGCTCGCGCGACCGTGAAGGTCGGCAGCGATAATGCCGGCGTTGATATCAAAGGCGCCCTTGGGATCGCGGCCTGTGAGCAAGAAGTAGCAGGTGGCTGCAAGGGAATAGATGTCGAGGCGCGGGTCAAACCGGGTAACTCCGGCAAACTGCTCCATGGGCGAATAGCCCTGCGTCACGCCCTTCGAGGGGCGAGTGGTTGTGGGGGCGCCATCGTTGGTGAAATGCACCGAGATTCCAAAGTCGATAAGCACTGGCACGTCGGGGCCGCCTTCGTCGCTCTGCCGCATGACAATGTTCTCGGGCTTGAGGTCGAGGTGCAGCATGTGGTTGTCGTGCAGGCACTGGATAGCATTGGCAATAGGTGTGATGATGCCGAGCATCGTCGCCTCGCTCACACCGCCACCATTATACTTCACCATCTTGCGCAAATCACCGCCCGAGAGATATTCCATCACGAAGTAGGCGGTGTTGTTGGCCTCAAACACCTCGTTCACTCTCACAATGTTGCTGTTGATGCTGCAAATGCGCTGCAGGCGCTGGCCCTCAGCGACGAAATCCTTGAGGCATGCCTCCATCTCGACCTTAGTGGTTGGAGAGTAGAGCATCTGTGTGGAGCCTTCGTTGCGCCAGCAGTTCGACGGGAAAAACTCCTTGACGGCAAAGTGGGTGGTGACGGCAATATTCCCCGCCATGATGCGAGCCTTTACCTTGTAGGTGATGCCAAAGCCTCCCTGACCCAGCACTTGCTCAATGGTATATACATGCGAACCGCCTGTGAGCTTAAACCCAACGGGCAACGCTTGTTCAAATTTCTTTCCTTCGGCCATGGATATTTAAGTTTTATGAGTCTACAAAGATACGACTTTTTTCTGAAAAAAACCACGAATTCTCACTAATTTTGGATTATGTTTTTTCAACTTGGCTTTCAATCATAGAAACAATCCCCATTGAGCGCCTTATTGCGTCAATGGGGACAATTGTTTATGTTGCCTGACTCAGAACTTTGTGCCAGCCAGCATGTTGATTAAGGTGTTGTTTTCTTTTGTTCTGCGCAGTTTGTCAACGTGTTTGTTGAGGTCTTCACTCTCTGGCAGCTTGACGATGCCTTTCTCGTAGAGAGTGGCGAGCTGCTTTGCCGACTCTGGGGTGAGGGCGCGCTGCGCCTCGGCAAGGAGGTAATAATTGGCGGCTTTATCCACGTCAATTTCCACGCCGCTGCCCTTTACGTACTTGTCGCCGAGCCTGCACTGCGCTGCCGCGCAACCTCCATTGGCGGCCACGGTGAGCATGTTGAGTGCGGTTTTGGAATCTTGCTTCACGCCATCGCCATTTTCAAGAAGCAAAGCGAGGTAATAACATGCAAGGGGGCTGCCACTGCTAGCTTTCTCTAGCATCTTGGCTGCCTTTTTCATGTCGCGTTTCTTGATGAGAGCCACTCCTTGCATTGTTGTCCCCTCGGCAATTTGTGCCTTCTCCACCGCCTGAAATAGGCTCATAGCTGCTTTGGTGTTACCAGTGATGTTATATTCATAGAGTCCTTTGAGGTAACTGTAGAATGGATCATTCTTTGACTTGAGGTCGGCAATGAGATTGCTGTACTCTGTAGCCTTGTTGGCCGACGCCACTAGTGCCATCCACTGCGCAGCGAGGGCATAGTTCTGTGGAGCGCCATTGCCCAATCGGTAACAGTTGGCGAGAGTCCACATCGCATTGTTGTTGCCTTTCTCGGCAGCAAATTTAATCATCTGGTATCCCTTTTTCTTATCTTGCTGGCTATTGCCGTTGAGGTAGATATCCCCCAACTTATAAGTGGCAGCCACATGACCTTGGTCAGCAGCCATTTGCAAGTATTCCAAGCCCTTAGTTTTATCTTGCCTCACACCATCTTTGCCATCATAGAGCATAAGTCCATAAAAATAGGATGCCCTGATGTCGCTCTTGAGAGCGGCTTTCTCGAAATATTTGAATGCCTCGCCTCGCTTACCATTGTTGTAGAGATACAGCCCCACAGGGAAGTAACTGTCCTCATCGCCAGCGTCGGCGGCAAGGCGCTGATACTCTGCCGCCTTGTCGGTGTTGCGCTTCACGCCCACACCCTTGTCATAGCACTCCGTCATGAATTTGCACGCAAACACATCGCCTTCCTTTGCCATTTCGTCAAAAGTCTCTACCATTCCCTCAAGCCCATCTCTTGTGGCAATAAGAAATAGCTTCATGGCGCGGTCGAGGTCTTGCTCCACGCCATCACCGCTGCCCAAACCGTTGTAGTAGAGCAGTCCAAGCCACCCTTTGGCCTCGGTGCTATAAGGCTTAGCTTCGGGGGTATCTATCTCGGCGGCGTTGAGGAACCACTCTGCGGCAGTCTTAAAATTCTGCTTGGCGCCATCAGAGCCAGCGTAATAGGCTTTTCCGAGCAAGAGCATCGCCTCGGCATCGCCTTGTGTGGCACGGTCTCGCAACTTGTCAAGTGTGCTCTTCTCTTCGACCACATTCTCGGTTTTCTTGTTGGCTTTCGACTTCTTTTGGTCACTGGCAGTAGTGAAGGTCACTGCCAAGACTAAGATTAATATTATTAGAGAATATCGTTTCATAACATTATAGTTTTAAGTTAAATGTCAAGTGGGCTGCGCTCCCTAATCTCTAATCGGAACGAAGTGTTATGCTCCTGTTTTATTTAGCGTCCTCACTAGCTTTAACAAACGAAATTACAGTCTTTCCCATGCATATCGTGTCGCCATAGTTGAGCAGCACGGTCATGCCATTCTCCACAACACGGTTATTGACAAAGATTTTGTTGGTGCTGCGCAAGATTCTCAGCTCATAGGTGTAATCATAGCTGCCTTGCCTGAGCACCGCCGAGATTTCCACCGACTGGCGGCTCATCTCATCATCGCCAGTAATCATCACAGTAGATGGCAAATCGGGGTCAAATCGACCAATGGTGGTCCGTCCTGGACGAAGGCGGTGACTTTGTGAACGCGAAATGAACGAGCCAGTTTTCCAGGTGAGCATGCCCTTAGGTTCGGTTGCGACAATTGGAACCGCCCCACCAATGGCAGGAGGCTGAACACCAGGCCCCATTGGAGGAACTGGAACGCCCACGGGAGGGGGTGGAGGCATGCCAGGCCCTACTGCAGGTATTCTTGGTGGAACTTGTACACCGGCGACAGGAGGAGGAACAGCAGCCCTCGCTGGAGGAAGAGGGTTGTGAACAGGCGGTTTATAGGCATTACGCCCAGCGTTTGCACCAAATCCTCCACCAGGGGACAACAAAACGGTGCTTGGTCCATCATCATCGTCCTGTGGAGGTGCGGGGTGCGGAGGCGGAACGACATTTGGTTTAGCAGCCTGGTGAGGCACAGCTGCCTCTCCCATCGAACTATACACCACCTGTGTGCCACACTTCGAGCATTTCACCCTCATCAGCTTGCCGGCGACACGAGGCATTATCACAATATCCTTGCTGCACCCAGGACACACAAAGCGGTACTGCGTGTTGACCTGAGCCTTCTCCATGATTTGATAATGCCCCTTTCCGGGTGGCACGATGGGAATGCCCAGCACGGGGATGCTGGCATTAGGTCTTTGCTTAGAATCCACAGGCTCAGCATGCTGCATTTCCTTGGGCAAGCCACGCGATATCACGCGGTCGTTAAGAATGTCAGATTTCAGCACTTTGACTTCTACCCCATCGGCAGCATTAACCTCAAACGACACCTTGTTCTGGCAATGCGGACATGTAAATTTGTATCTGCCAGGTTTGGGCGGCATTTTCACCGTCAACTCCTTGCCACAATGGTCGCAAACCACAGTTTTCAACCTTGCCTGTTTATTGTTCTGTTCATCCATGCATTTTTATTTTGCAACAATCACAAGTGACGTTTACACCATGTCCATGCTATCATCATAGACGTCGGCCTCCATTTCCATCGAGTTGTCGTAGTTGTCCTCGGGGATGTAGGAGGTGGTGTCGGCCACCAGATCTTGGCTGTCGTTAACAAACTCCACTGGCTCCTCGTTGACCTCGGCCATCGCGTCCTCTCCAAGGTACTGCTCAAGCTCCTGGTCATCGACAATCACTTCCTCGTCGGCCATGGCATACTGGTCATTGTTGGCAGTGCCGCCAGCATTGGCATCCATGATCAAGTCATCATCTTCCATGATTAAATCATCGTCTTCCATCATAATGTCGTCGTTCATAGCAATATCATCGCCGCCAATGCCACCAGTCTCATCGTCCATAATGATCTCATCGTCGTTCATAGCAATATCATCGCCACCAATGCCACCAGTCTCATCGTCCATGATAATCTCATCGTCGTTCATGGCAATGTCATCGCCACCAACGCCGCCAGTCTCGTCATCCATAATGATGTCTTCGCCTGAAATGTCGCCGTCATTGGGCAGGTCACGTTGTGCGGTGAGCTCACCATCATCGGTAATGATGATGTCATTATTTATGTCGTCATTATCGACAAAGATTCTGTCCTCCGAACCTGGAGCAATGTAACCACCCTCGGTGTCAATCATTGCCTCGAGGTCGCCGCGAGTAAAGGCAAACTGTTCGTCTATAGCAATTCTGTCTCCGTTGTTGGGATTCATTGCCACGTCATAGATTCCAGAGCCTGGCTCACCCTCAGTGATGAGCACATATCCGCCGTTGCCATCCTCAAAGAGCATGCCATTCACCTGATTACCATCTTGGTCGGCAATCGTGCGCCATCCCACTGGCGTCCACTCACCATCCTTGTGATCAACATCAATCTGGTCTCTCTCAATGATGGTGTCGGTGCGGTCGTCAATGTCGTTGCCTCCACCATCATCATCTTCGCGCCCACGTGGCCTTCCTGGTCGGTCGGGTCGGCCAGGACGATCATTGTCGTCATCGTCGTCGCGGCGGCGCAGATTGCGTCGCAGATCGTCATTGTCGTCACGGCGGTCCCGAGGAATATCTTTCTTGTTGTTGTCCTTATTAAGCTCTAGGTCCTTGTCGTCATCATAGTAACCATCATCTTCGTTCCCATCGTCTTTCACTTCATCATTCAATTCCTCCTCATCATCGTCGTCAAGGTCATAGTGTTTCGGGTGAAGAGCATCGCTGATTACAGTAGCACCTGCAGCAGCGCCACCAGCGGCAGCTGCAACTCCCACTCCTACAGCAGCCCCCACCGAAGCACCTTTAGAGACTTTCTTTTTCTTTTCCTCATCGCTCTCCATGTTAGGTAGAGCCGGAGGCATATTGTTTTTTATAGTATCCATAATTCTGTTTATATGTTTTGTGCCGCATCTTTGTGCGACATGATTAATAATTTGTTAAAAAATCAGTCTCTTACCACTTGGCGATAACAGTGTTGTGCTCGCTAGAGGGACCTATCATCTGTGGATGTTGCACCATATCGGGATCATCGCTCTCCATGCGCATGGTAACCTCGTTGTAGACGTACTTGAAGAGCTCCATAATGGTAATCTTGCGGTCGCCGTCGCGGTCGGCCTGGCCACGGAAGCCCTTGACAAGAGCGTTGCCAAACACCGAGTGCCGCACTGGAGTCGTCTCACGGTTGATGATGCTCTTTGAGGTCTCTCCTGGACGACTCGACACGATGAATGTGATGCCACTCTTAACGGCGTCGTCACTCCAGTTAGGATCAGAAGTCAGTCCCTTGGTGATAGTACCCGAAAAGCAGGCCATAACGAAGACATAAACGTGCTTTGTCTTGCTCTTGGCAAGGATGTCGATTATCTCCTTGTAGTAAACAGCGCCACCACCATAGGTGAGCAGGTAACCATCATCCTGGCCGTGTGTAGCGAAGAAGAGGACTATACGGTCGTCGGGCTTCTTAGCGGCAGCCACCACATTTTTCACGCGCTTGAGTACGTTCTCTCGGGTGGCATACTGGTTAACAATCACGCTACCCTTGTAGCCCTGCTTTTGAAGGGCCTTCTTGAAATCAATGGCATCATATTGCGCCGACGAGATGTCCTGCGCGCCAGGTGTGTTGCACTTCGACAATCCCATGCAGAAGCAGTAGTTCTTAGCATTGACGTTGCCGCTCATCACAAAAATGGCAAGCACCATAAACAGTATCACTGATAACTTTTTCATATCTTCATAGTTTTTGCTGTTAATAAAAGGGGACTGATTATTCCTTGGGCTCAACAGCCTTGTAGGCGATAATGGTGCCGCATTTCTCGCATCGGGTCCTTAGCACCTTGCCTGCCTCGGGGGGAATAATCGACATCTCGTTGTTGCAGTCGGGACATACAACCTTATATGGATGCCCCACAATGCCGCGCTTCTTGATTACATACAACTTGTCCTTCACTTTCTCGGGATGACCAAGTTCGGGCACGATAAACCGTGGTGCAATCACCATCTTGGCGGGCGCCTCGTCTTTAGTAACCACAAATCTCACCATGTTCTTGCAATGCGGGCAAGCCACCCTGTAGCGTCCCGCATTTTTCACTTTCACTTTGAAGGACTTTCCGCAAGAGTCGCATTGTCTCTTGAGGACCATAATTTCACTATTGCTCATATTTTTGATATCTATTAGAATGTTAATACTACTATTGTTCTTACACCATCAAGGTGTCATCCATTGGCTCATCAAGCAAGTCCTCATCGGGATAGAGATCCTCATCGGCATAGGGCTCGTCGAGTTCGGGAGGCGTGTCAATATCACCTGAATCGCTATCAATGTCGTCATCGTTGATTGCCACATCTTCATCATCGATAATCACCTCATCATCTTCGAGAACAACATCGTCATCTTCAAGGGCCACATCATCGTCGTCAAGAATCACATCGTCTTCATCAAGAACAATTTCATCATCAGGAACGATTTCTTCATCATCAGGAATGATTTCGCCATCATCAAGATCTATTTCGTCATCATTGATGATTATATCATCTTCGCCAGTGATTTCTTCATCACCGCCGTCATCGTTATTGTCATCATCGTTGTCGTCATTGTCGTCGTCACCGTCTTCTCCATCTAATGGCTCATCGGTATCGAGGGGCTCTTCGCCTGTCTCACTGGTATAGGGATTAGGAATTTCGTTCTCCAGCTCCTCACGGGTATAGAAGTTATCGATATGCTCAAAAGTATAGGGATCGGTGGTCATGTCAACTACAGTGTCGTAGATTCCCGAGCCAGGCTGGCTCTCGACCAAGGCATACATGGCTCCCCCTGATTCAGCATCGCCAATGATGAAGAAATAAACATCATTGCCTTCTTCATCCACCCCGGGATACCAGCCTAGTGGCACTAATTCCACATCGCTGTCTGGCATCATGCCATCAGGCTCGTCGGCAGGGCCAACAATGGGCTCATCAGCTGGCTCCTCTTGAGGACGCTCTTCCTCTTTAGGGCGTGTGTCTTCTTTGGGTTCTTCCTGGTTGTCGTCATTAAGATTCTCAATATCCTCGGTGTCATCATCGTCGTCAAGGTCATAGTGCTTCTTGCCGAAGACATTTTTCAGCATATAGCCTGTGCCCGCTCCGGCTGCTGCCGCGGCGCCTGCGGCGAGGGCTACGGCCAAACCACTCAATCTCTTACCATTCTCTCCTGCAACTGGTGCATAATTTGATTTCTTAGTTTCCATATTTTTAATGTTATTATTGCCCCGTCATGAGGCTTGGTTAATATCTTGGGAGGTAATCACTTCTGGCATCTTCCGCATTTCAGGTTCTCTATCTCGTCGTTGGTTAGTTTGCGGTCACACTCTGGATTGGGACACTGGCTGAAGAGCTTGCGCTTCTTGACAATTTTGGCGCGCTTGCCCTGGGCATCGTAGAATGTGGTGGCACCCATAGTCAACAGTGAAATGCCACGATAAAAATTAAACATCATTTTGGTTGCCGAATCATCAAGGATTTGCCATATAATAGTCCCTATAGTAAAAACTAGCATTATAGCGAAGATAATTATTCTCACCCATTTGGCATTCTTTGCCACTTTTTCCTCTTCCATGTCAAACTCGAGTTTCTTATTACGCATGTAGAGGTGCTCGTCAACATAGTCGCCTGGGTTTACGAGTTGCTTGGCATAGAAGCAGCAACCTGCCGAGCTGTCTTCACCAAGAACAATAAAAGTCATCTCCGAAATCTGCATTCCCTGTGGGCCCACTCTCATCAATTCACCACTCATTTCGTTCCTTACAAAGGTGCCATTGGTGGAATTGCTATCGGCAAGAATCCATCTGCCATAGTCGTCAATTGTTACTGTAGCATGAATTTTGCTAACCCCAATTCCCTTGATTTTAAAGGGCTGATCGCCGGCTTTTCCTAATGTTATGGTTTTCATTATTAGTTATGATTTATTCGCTATTTTTCTTATTTATGTTATGGTTTTTAAAAACTCCACAAATTTAATAATAATAATTTGATTATTAATAATAATTTATATTAAAAAACAAAATGGGCAGGCGAAGCCTACCCAAATGTATTATTATGCAGAAACTAGACAGCAATCAATGCCCGTCGATGTAGTCATATTTCACATCCCACAAAAACAGCGCGTGGGCGGGCATTGAGGTGCCGGCAGCGCAACGGTCTTTCTGCTCTATGATGCGGCAAAAGTCCTCGACCGAAATTTTGTGGGTGCCCACATCGACTAGGGTGCCCACGATTGCCCGCACCATGTTGCGCAAGAAGCGGTCGGCAGTAATGGTGAATGCCCACTGCTCCACATTAGCATCAAGGGCAATCTCGCAGCGTGTCCATTGCGCCTCGGTAATGTGGCAGTTGTTGGTCTTGACATCGGTGTGCAACTTGCTGAACGACGTGAAATCCTCATAATCAAGCAGATGTCGTGCAGCCTCATTCATCATCTCAAAGTCAAGACGCGGGTTGCACTGCCAGCTCAGCGAGTGCAGCAGTGGCGACTTGCCAGTGTGGGCGAAGTATTTGTAGGTGCGGCTAGTGGCGTCAAAACGCGCGTGGGCAGTGTCATCAACCGCTATCACCTCGTGGATGGCGATATCCTGAGGCAAGATGCCGTTGAGACTGCGCACCAGCAACTCAGGGTTGTCGATTGGCTGCTCGGTATCGAAGTGGGCGTACATGGTTGTGGCGTTCACTCCCGCGTCGGTGCGGCCCGCGCCGGTGATGGGTGTAACGCGGCGAAACACCATCGCAAGAGCCTTCTCAATGGTCTCCTGCACGCTCACATCGTTAGGCTGAATCTGCCAGCCATGATAGGCCGCGCCTTGAAATGATATTTTCAAGAAATAGCGCATAATTATCGTTTCAGAATGAACATAAATGGCCATTCAAGGCGTTGTGCCCAGTAGATTTCCATGTGCTGGTGCCCCTCAAAAATGAGGCTCTCAAAATGGTCGCTGTCCCAACCCAGCCCCTGTATCATCTTGTCCATCGAGTACTGATAAGGGCCATAGGTGCCGTCAAGTTCCACATCGCCACGGTCCATATAGATGAGGCGTGTATTGGCTGCTGGCAGTTTCGCTTTCACATAGTTGCGGAAACCCGCAGCCCAAGCATTGCTGTTGAACTTGGGGTTAAAGAAATACATCGACAGGTGGGTGGACATGCACACCGCGCCGCCAAACACCTGCGGATACTCGCAGAGCGCATACATTGAGATGAGTCCGCCCATGCTCGACCCCATCACAAAGGTGTGCTCACGCGAAGTCAACGGCTTGTAGCGATTGTCGATAAATGGCTTGACCTCCTCAACGAGGAAGCGCAGATACTCATCGCCCTTATAGACGCTCACATCTACATCGGCACGCAATTCTTCGGGCACATACTGGTAGCATTTTGTGGGGAAATAGTCGTTGAGGCGGTTATTACTGTTGTCAACGCCCACAACGATGCATCGCCTGATTTTGCCCTCGGCGATAAGCCGCCCCATCACCTCATCAACCTTCCATTCCTGCTTGTTCCAAGTGGTAGTAGCGTCGAAGAGCATCTGCCCATCGTGCATATAAAGCACATCGCACGGCTCGCCCACGACATACCCGTCGGGGAGCCACACCGTAACGTTACGAGCCTCAATGTATTGCGACTTAAACTGCGGGAAAAACTCCAGCCTTCCCGAACTAACTTGCTGAGGTGCCTCTACTGGCTCTTGCGCCAGCATAGCCATTGTGCTGCCTAAAATTGCAAACACTATCGACATAATAGTAATTTTCATAGCTTTTTTATATTTTTGGATAAATTAGGCTGCACCTCGGAAAAACATAAATAAATTTTGTTTTTCTCTCGGTTTGCACTAATTTTGTTGCAAAAATAGTAAAAATATCATTGATTTACATTATATTTGCAAAATTATTAATGACATAGATTAATATTTTGTCTAACATACTAAAAATTACAAGTAACATGAAGAAAAATCGCTTTTTATGGATTTTGATGCTGGCGATAGTTGTCCCTGCGCTAGTATTGAGTGGCTGCGAAAAGAAGAAACACCACTACGATGACGATGAAGACGACGACGAGAGCACTGAGCAAGTGGAGAGTGACGACTCCGACGGCAAGAAACAGAAGAAACTCATCTTCGGCGAGTACGAACTCGAACAGGAGAGCATAGTCAACTTCTTCGGAGAAGACATTGTGGAGGATGTCAAGCAAGAAGGAGGAAATCTTGATCTCATGTCTAGCTTCAATTTCAAAGACGATGACCAACTCGGTTTGCAAATCATTTATAAACTTTCGATGCCTATTAAAGAAATTCGCAACACCCTTAATATAAACGTCATTTTTGATGCTTCTGGAACTTGGAATCACAACCAGGAAGACAAGCTGCTTACTGTCACCATCCAAGATGCGAAACTCAATGACATGGACATCAAATTTGCCAAAGAAGATGTCTATACAAAAGAAGTCTTGAAACAACTCGGAGGCTACGAGGGACTCAAGAACCAGATGAAGAGCGAGATGGACATCGATACCGAATTGGCTAAAGTGAAGAAGACACAAGTCTTTAGCGTAACAAGACTCCAACCCGATGGATTCACTATCAAACCTCTCGACAACGAGAAGAGAATAAAATTCCAGAAAGTTGACGTCGATTACGATGAGTAACAGGAAACGAGAAATACTCACACATAATCACCCCAAGAGCATTACTGTTCTTGGGGTGATTTGTTTAAACGAAAAAAGGATATCCAAATTTTCGCCGAGACTATTCGGCAAATAATGATTATAATCGCCGAACACCATCAAAGTCAGTATGCTTTTTTCTTATCTTTTTCTTTGAAAAAGTTAAACTTTATTAAAGCGCTGATATTCTGAAATGTATACTATGGATACAGCACAAAAAACAACGTGCAGTACTACCAAATACAACAACATTTTAACATCCGTTCACCGAATTATGAGCAACCATTAAATTTCTCAAACGTATTATATATAGAGAGGGAAGGGAAATAACCCATCTGAGTTATCTACTAAAAATTATTTTTCTGGACGTAAAAATCAACAATAGAACAAACAATGAACCGACAAGTTATTACACAACTGACAACGGCCGAACGCTTGACACTATTTGAGCAAATCTTTGCCTCACAGGGCGAACGCTCTCGCGTTGAATTTGCGTCCTGCGTTTTGAGCGACATGGCTTTTATGTTCGACTTTGCGAATGCGAATTTAGTGGAAATAAAATGGTCAAAAGACGAGTGCGAATTGGGCGAGATAATTGAGCGCATCAACCACCTTCTCTCGCCTGAGACTGAGCAGAAATTCGAACTTGGCATGCCTTATTTCATTCATGCCATTTTACCGCTAGAGCCTATTCTCGCACAAAAAGTGATCCACTGGCTCCAGTACGACGAACCTATCGCGATGGAACACTTCGTGACCATCAGCGACACCGACGACATTACCATTCGCGTCGCCCTCATCAAAAACGAAATCGGCAACAAAATCGCCGACGATATAGAGAAAGATAACAGAATTATAAATATTTAAAAAAACAGAGAATTATGGCAGAAATGGCAATTGGTTATGGTAGCGAATTTCAGCTACTTAGGTATCTTGGTCATCATAGACAAGACCTTAATCAAGCAATCATTGATCAGTTGAAAATTGAGTCTGGTGAGATTCAATGGGTTGATTATCCAGTTAATCTAAATCGTGACTCCATGGATGGAGAATACAAAGGTGTTGAATGCTTTAAAAATAGTATTGATATTGATTATCAAAAACTACAAGAAGAATGGAAGAAGTTTTGGCCTCAGAGTGGTAATTCCCAGAATTGGGACGGAATCTTCACTATTGGCAATAAATGGTATTTTGTTGAAGCAAAAGCTCATCTTGATGAAGCATATCAAAAATGCCAAGCGACAAGTAAGCAAAGCATTGATCAAATAATAAAAGCTTTTGAAAAGGCTACGGGAGACTCGGTTAAGGCGGAAAAATGGTTTAAATCTGATTGTTATCAACTTGCTAACAGACTGGCATTTATTCATTTTTGTAAGGAGAACGGCATAAAAGCAGAATTAGTTTATATTCTTTTTATTAATGGATATAGGATTAATACGAAAAAGAATGTCTGTGACAAACAAAAATGGCAAGAACTAATGGAAGAGGAGTTCAAGATTCTAGATCTTCCAAAAAAGTTGAAAGAAAAAGTGGGTATCGTTTACATTGATTGTAAAAAAGGAAAACAATGACTATCCTTCACCTAAGTGACACACATGGGCTGCAAGAGCGGTTGGGGGCTATGCCTCCGGCCGATGTGATTGTGCATAGCGGCGATTTTACTCACAGTGGTACAGAAGAAGAGGTGCTCGACTTCCTCAACTGGTTTATTTCACTTGATTATCCCAACAAAATCTTTGTGGTTGGCAATCACGACCTTTGCTTGTGGGATGCCGAAGACATTGAAGACCTGCCTTCCAATGTGCATTTCTTGCAAGACAGAAGCATTACCATAGATGGTGTGAAATTCTTTGGCCTTGGCTATAACCATCCCGAAGAATTGATTGACCCTGCAACCGATGTTTTAATAACCCATGAGCCACCGCTCGAAATACTGGATTACTCTATGGGCATGCATTGGGGCAACTTGCCGCTACGAGAACGGGTGGAACTAGTCAAACCACAATTGCACCTCTTCGGTCATGCCCACGAAAGTTATGGCACCACCGAGCGCGACGGCATTATTTTCAGTAATGGCTCATTGCTTGACGACTACAATAAACTTGTCAACTCGCCGCGAATGATTCAAGTGAGTTTGGGCAGGTAAAGGGTGAGATTAAGGCAGGGCAAGATTCACTTCGTGCATCTTGTGCGCTCCCGCGGGGCCGCGGGTAATGAAGGTCGAAACGGCACTTGAACGAGGACAAGATTCACTCGCGTTCGCTCGTGCATCTTGAATGGGGAGGAAGTACAGCGAGCAACCGATTGCTTCGCAATCATTGGTTGTTTCGTTATGGCAGATCACTCAAACAAGTTTGGAACTGTAAAAAGGACAAGATTCACTCGCATGCGCTCGTGCATCTTGGGTGGGGGGTGCACTATGTGAAAGAAACGGCACCTTATGGTGCTTTTGTTTTTCTCGTGTGTACCCATTTCCAAGCAAGCTTGGATGGTCACACACGAAAAAAACAGTCTCGAATTTCATCGAGACCGTTTCTTTCACATAAAGCGGAGAGGACAAGATTCGAACTTGCGGTAGAGTTACCCCTACGGCAGTTTAGCAAACTGCTGGTTTCAGCCACTCACCCACCTCTCCAGTGCCATTAGTGCTGAATTTTTCATTAAGCGACTGCAAAATTAGTGCTTTTTTGGTTATCAGCCACATTTTTTTTGAAAATTATTTCATCTCCTCTTGTATCCTTGCCCACAAGTATCTATATATCAAGATCTAAG
>JAGCRW010000096.1 GCA_017964485.1 Muribaculaceae bacterium
CGACGACGCTTACCTACAAGCATCTTAAGTGCACGTTGAGTCGTATGATCCTTCTTGTTGACCTTCAAATGCTCGGTCAAGTGGGCAATACGGTATGAGAATAATGCTATCTGAGCTTCAGGTGAGCCAGTATCAGTATTGCTTTTGCCGTAGGTGCCAAAGATCTCTTTTTTCTTCTCTTGATCTAAGTACATTGTGTAAAATTTTAAAATTTGCGCAAAATTGCGGGGCAAAGGTACTGCTTTTTTTTAAATGTGCAATGGTTTGAGGAATTTTTTTTTGAAAAAAGTGCTTTTTTGCGATTTTTTCTGCTCGTTAATTAATTATTATTAAAAAATAGAAGAAAAATATTGCTTAATTGCTTTTGTATTCAACTAAAAGCATTACCTTTGCAAAAAGTTTACGAGGTAATAAAAGAAATCAAGTAAAACCTGATATAAGAAAATCTATTAACTAACGCGACCGAGAGGTCACGAATTATACTATTTTTATATTACTAACCATTATTAGATTCAATCTCAGCTATGGATGAGAATTTAGAGAAAAAACCGAAACGACCCCGCATCAGCGAGTCGCGTCCTGTTATGGACGAGAATGAAGCAGCTACTCCCCGAGTAGAGAATGCTGATTACAATCGTGAAACACAATCCGAAGAAAACGGAAGTGGTGAGTATCAAGGTGGTGGTTACCAGCAGCGCAATTACAACCGTCCTCAGCAAGGCGGCTATCAGCAACGCAATTATCAAGGTGGTTACCAGCAGCGTGGCGGCTATCAGCAACGTGGTGGTTACCAACAGCGTGGTGGCTATCAGCAACGCGGCGGTTACCAGCAGCGCAATTACAACCGTCCTCAACAAGGTGGCTACAATCAGCACCACCAGCAAGGAGAGGGTGAGCAGCAGGAGGGCAACAGCTACCAGCAGCGCACCTACAACCGTCCACAGCAGGGCGGCTACCAGCAGCGTGGTGGTTACCAGCAACGTGGCGGTTATCAGCAGCGTGGTGGTTACCAGCAGCGCGGCGGTTATCAGCAGCGTGGCGCCTATGGCAACCAGCGCAACCAGCGTGGCGGTCACAAGGTGCAGGGCCCACGCCAGCAGATGCGTTTCACTCCCCGTCCACAACGCATTGAGTATGAGGAGCCAATGATTGATCCTAACACCACCATGCGTCTCAACAAGTTCATGGCCAACGCTGGCATCTGCTCGCGTCGTGAGGCCGATGAGCTGATTCAGAAGGGCGTTATCAAGGTTAACGGTGAGGTCGTTGATCAGCTTGGCATTAAGATCACTCCTAAGGACATCGTGGAATATAACGATCAGGTAGTGGTTGCCGAGAAGAAATGCTATGTACTTCTCAACAAGCCTAAAGACTGCGTCACCACAAGCGACGATCCCAACGGCCGCAAGACCGTGATGGACTACGTGAAGGGTGCCTGCGATGAGCGCATCTATCCCGTTGGCCGACTGGACCGCAACTCCACTGGTGTGCTGTTGCTGACCAACTATGGCGATTTGGCTTCGAAGCTCACTCATCCACAGTATGTTAAGAAGAAAATATATCAAGTGTGGGTTGATAAGCCCATCAGCGAGGAAGACATGCAGCACATTGCCGACGGCGTAGAGCTCGACGATGGTCCAATCCATGCCGACGCAGTGAGCTATGTTAGCCCCACCGACCGCAAGCAGGCTGGTATCGAGATACACTCGGGCCGCAACCGTGTGGTTCGCCGCATCTTTGAGGCCTTGGGCTATCACGTTGTGAAGCTCGACCGCGTGTATTTCGCCGGTTTGACCAAGAAGAACCTTGCTCGTGGCAAGTGGCGCTACCTCACACAGGAAGAGGTTAACTTCTTGAAGCAAAACTCGTTTGAGTAAAAACAATAAACTATAAACAATAAACTGTAAACTTCAATTTGTGGCAAATATTTCCACAGGTTGAACATAGAATTATGGCAATAAAACGAACAAAAATTGTTGACGTCTTCAGTGGTGAGCTCGAAGGTCAGCAAGTGTGTGTTAAAGGTTGGGTGCGTTCCCGCCGTGGCAACAAGTACATCCAGTTTATCGCTCTTAACGATGGCTCTACTATCAAGAACCTTCAAATTGTTGTGGACCTCGAAAAGTTCACTGAGGAGCAACTTAAACCCATTACCACTGGCGCAAGCCTATGCGTGATAGGCAAGTTGGTGGCCTCGATGGGTAAAGGTCAGAGCTATGAGGTTCAGGCCGAGGAGATTGAGGTGTATGGCACTGCGCCAGTTGAGGATTATCCATTGCAGAAGAAGGGCCACACCCTTGAGTTCATGCGTGAGATAGGTCATCTGCGCATGCGCACTAACACCTTTGGCGCGATCTTCCGCATTCGTCATCACTTGGCATTCGCCATTCACAAATTCTTCAACGACAAGGGCTTCTTCTATCTGCATACCCCGCTCATCACTTCGAGTGATGCTGAGGGCGCAGGTGAGATGTTCCAGGTTACTACCCTCGACGTGAACGACATGCCACGCACCGAGGACGGCAAGATTGACTACAGCAAGGACTTCTTTGGCAAGATGACCAGCCTCACAGTAAGCGGTCAGCTTGAGGGCGAGCTTGGCGCCACTGCGCTTGGCGCAATCTACACCTTTGGTCCTACCTTCCGCGCTGAGAACAGCAACACTCCCCGTCACTTGGCAGAGTTCTGGATGATAGAGCCCGAGATGGCTTTCTACGATATCAACGACAATATGGACCTCGCCGAGGAGTTCATCAAGTATTGCGTGAAGTATGCCCTTGACCACTGCCAGGACGACATCGAGTTCCTTAACAAGATGTATGACAACACCCTCATTGAGCGCCTCAACAGCGTGCTCAAAGATGAGTTCGTGCGCTTGACCTATACCGAGGGGATCAAAATCCTCGAGGAGAGCGGCAAGAAGTTTGAGTTCCCAGTGAAGTGGGGTGTGGACCTGCAGAGCGAGCATGAGCGTTACCTCGTTGAGGAGCACTTCAAGCGCCCAGTGATTCTTACCGACTATCCTAAGGCCATCAAGGCGTTCTACATGAAGCAGAACGATGATGGCAAGACAGTGCGCGCTATGGACGTGCTGTTCCCTCAGATTGGCGAGATTATCGGTGGCTCAGAGCGTGAAGCCGACTACGACAAGCTCATGAACCGCATCAATGAGTTGGGTATCCCAATGAAGGACATGTGGTGGTATCTCGATACCCGCAAGTTTGGTACTGTGCCTCACAGCGGCTTTGGCCTCGGTTTTGAGCGCCTTGTCCTCTTCGTGACTGGCATGGCCAACATCCGCGACGTCATCGCCTTCCCACGCACTCCTAACAACTGCGAGTTCTAAGCTAAATGCTATAAGCACAATCTAATGCGCTCTGCAATAAAATGCAGGGCGCTTTTTTTGTTGTCATTTGTGGCGGCTTTTTTCTTAAAAAAGTATTGCTTGTGATGCGTTGTGATTAAAATTTAGTTAAAAACGTTGCGCATTTAGCGATTAATTTCTTTATTAGGAGAAAAAATGCTATCTTTGCAGTTAATTTTAAGACTACTATACGCTTCAAAATGGAATTCAATAAAGTTCTGTTCATATTACAGGAAATCTCTCCATATCTTCCGGAGAGCGAGATGGGTGTGTTCAGTCGCCGGCTGGCACAGCGAGTTCAGGAAAAAGGCTCGGAGGTTCGCACATTCATGCCCAAGTATGGTTATGTCAACGACCGTCGCAACCAGTTGCACCCAGTGATTCGTCTGTCTGGAATGAATCTTATCATCGATGATATGGATCATCCGCTGATCATCAAGGTTGCCACTTTGCAGCCCGCCCGTTTACAGGTGTATTTCATCTTCAGTGACGACTATTTCACACCTGAGATTACTAAGGAATTGGAGATTAACTCTCATCCCGACGATAACGATGAGCGCTCGATATTCTATGTGCGAGGCGTGCTTGAGGCTGTGAAGAAGCAGCGCTGGGCGCCAGGCATCATTCACTGCAGCGGTTGGATTACTGCCCTTGCTCCATTGTATATCAGCAAAATATATGGCGATGACCCTTCGTTCCGTGACTCAAAAGTTGTGATGTCGCTCTTTGATGAGGAAATGGTGAGTCCGCTCAGCGAGGAACTTTATAAGAAACTCAAGTTTGACGGCCTCAGCGATGAGGATTTAGCACCTATTATGGACCGTCAGGCCAATTATTTAGATTTGATGCGCCTCGCTCTCGATCACTGCCATGCTGTGGTGCAATGCAGTGAGAACGTCAATCCCGAGGTGCTTAAGATGGTAGAGGAAAAAGGCCTGCCATTCCTGCCTTATCAGCAGTCGGACGACAACACCTTTGTTGACCGATGCATAGACTTCTACCACAGTTTGTAGAGAACAGATCCCTAATGAGTATTGATTGAAAATGAGAAAGATATTTTTTGCTCTACTGTCAACTATTGTCGCAGTAGTTGGTTTTAATTCTTGCACCGATGATGTGATAGGTACCTCAATATCCGATATCCATTCGGCAATAATTGAGGACACCAGTTTTGTTATTACTGGTGTGTCGGTGAGAAATCCTCACTTGCGCTCTCGCAGCAGCATCCAGCTCATTGGTAAGGTAAGTGCCGATGGTTATGGCACACTCTCAAGCGATGTCGTGGCACAGTTTATGCCCACCACGACTATCGACACAGTGGGAGTGCATGGTGGAGCCCAGTGGCTTGACTCTTGCTTCTTGGTAATGCGTGTGGCTCCTAGTGATGTGATTGGTGACAAGCTCGCCCCCATGCGCATGAGTGTGTATAAGCTCAACAAACAGCTACCTAACCCCATCTATACCGACTTTGATCCAACGGGCTACTACAGCGAAGACGAGCTTATGGGCTCGGTGGCTTATTCGGCAAGCGATATGACACTCAAGACCGAATACTCATCGGTTGATGGCTCAAGCGTAAGTTATTACGAGGTTAAAGTGCCAGTGCCTGTAAGCTATGCCCGCGAGTTTTTCAATGAGTTTAAATCCAATCCATCAACGTTTAAAAGTCCAACGGATTTCGCCAATTTCTTCCCTGGCATCTACATCAAGAACACTTATGGTGAGGGCCATGTGATGAATTTCTATGATATTGAGTTTGTGAGCTACTACCGCAAGTATCAGAAACTTGACGAGACTACCGACACCATATATCCTGCTATGAGTCAAAGCTATATGGCGGTGACGCCTGAGGTAGTGTATAATAACAACATTTTCCTCGATGCCGCGCCATCAATCTTGTCGATGATTGCCGCTGGCGATGCCATTGTGATGGGCCCTGCTGGATATGAGGTAAAGGCAACTTTCCCAATTCAGGAGATTATCGACCGCTTTAATGCCGACTCTAAAGACGCTTTGAGCGTAATCAACACCCTCACACTTGAGATTCCTGTGAGTGAGATTGTCAACAAATATGACATCGCACCGCCTCAGTATCTTCTCATGGTGAAAGAGAGCTATCGTGACGCGTTCTTCGACAAGGATTCGTTGACTAACAACAAAGACGCGTTCTACGCTGAGTATAATGATCAAGAGAATGCCTACGTCTTTACCGGACTCAGAAGTTATGTCCTTGATATTATAAACAACAAGGGCGGTATAGCCTCGGCGAGCGATATGAACTTTGTGATAATGCCAATTGACGTGACAAAATACACCAACACTACATCGAGCTACTATTACTACACGTCGAGCGCATCGAGCGAGGTAGTCACTAAGATAGCTCCTGCGGTGTCGCGTCCTTGCATGGCAAAACTTAATCTCAAAAAGGCAACGATAAAGCTTACCTATAGTAAGCAGACGTTATATTAGCTTGTCATCTCCGACAAGTTCAAGCCACAATAGCTCAGTCGGTAGAGCAACGCATTCGTAACGCGTAGGTCACGGGTTCGAGTCCCGTTCGTGGCTCAGAATAATCCCCCTTTAGCATAAATGGCTGAAGGGGGAATTTTTGCGGTGTTAAGTTTTTTTTAGTGCAATATGTTTGCCAGTTGTGTATTTTTGCAGTACCTTAGCAAGTTAAATTATAATATAATATATATTAATATTATAGATGAACAAGATTTTACGTTTAGTATTAGTTGTAATTGCTTTGTTTTCAGCAAGTAATGCGATAAGTCAGGTGGCTACATTGTTTGAATATCCAGTAGCACCCGATACTTGCTCTAGCATTGAAAGCCGTTGCAACTACAGTGTACAGCACTTTTGGGATAACTGCGAGCTTACCAAGCCATTTGCCGCCCAGAACGATAGCCTTCTCCTTGAGGCGATGCTTACCTATTTTGACATTATGAAAGCTGGCGCCAACACTAATGTGTCGTTGAGCTCGGTGCGAGACCTCATGTTCAAGTCTCAGGCCAATCACGACAATTTCTTGAAGTTGGCGAGTATGGCCGAGTATGTCCTTTACTATCACGATACCGATGTGATTGACGACCTGTATTTGACATTCGCCCAGAGTGTGGCCGATGCCAGTTGGGCAAAGAAGGAGGTTCGTAATCACTATGCCGAGCAAATAAAGCGGTTGAATACCAGCAAGCTGGGCCAGCCGCTGCTTGATTTTGAGTATACTTCAATAACTGGCGCTCGCAAGCACTTGAGCGACAACCGCTCGGCAACTGCTAAAGTCTATGTAATAATGTTTAGTGACGTCGATAGTGGCAGTTCTATAGAGCGCATGCGCTTGAGTGCCGACATAACTTTTGGACAAGCCGTTGACCAAGGGGTTATAAAGATGATAAACATTGTGGTTGGAGATGTGCCAAAGCAGTGGGACGCCGACTCAAAGAGTTATAGCGAGAAGTGGGAAGTGGGTGCCAGCAAAGAAATTGGTGGCAAACTCGACCTGCGCATCATGCCGTGCATTTATGTGCTCGACGAGGAGTTCCGTGTGCTGGCCAAGAATAAAACTGTTGATTTCATGAAAAGCATGTTGTCAATGTAAAAGTTAATAATAGCAATTAAGAAATAAACACAATAAAGATATGACAAAGCTTCCAAAGTGGCTCCAAAGCCTGTTCATGATGAATGTGGGTCACACCTACAGCAACCTGTCGCGACTCTTCCTGCGACTTTTCACAGGTTTGATGTTTTTGCAGCTTGGTGTAAGGCAAATGCTGCACTTAGAGGAATTTGCTAACTCTTCAATGGGCGCGATTGCTACAGCCAATGATTCGACAATAGTGGCGATAGTGGTGATAGAAATCGTGTGCGCCGTGTTTATCATCCTGGGGCTTTTCACTCGTTTGGCGTTGCTGCCATCAATAGGTGTGATGATTTATGCCGAGACCATGATGCCTGGCGTGGCAGGAGGTGCCCAGCAGATGTTCTTTTTCGAGCCCGGCTATCCCATCATGTTTTTGGGAATCTTTGTGTATATGATGCTGGCAGGTCCAGGAAAGATATCACTCGACTACCTCATCGCTATCCACACCATCAGTGAGAAAGACGACGAGGAAAGCGAAGTGCTAGAGAAAGCTTAAATTAAGTGTTAAGTTTTAAGTGTTAAGTGGCAGTTAGGACCAAGGACTAAAAACAAATGAATATAGCGGTACTGGTATCGGGAGGAGTTGACAGCGCGGTAGTTGTGCATGAGCTCGTTGAGCGGGCCGAGCACGACTTGCAGCTGTTCTACATCCGCATTGGCATGGACAATGACGAGGGCGACTGCAGCGCCGAGGAAGACATTGAGATGTGCACCCTCATTGCTCACCGCTACGGTCTGCCTCTTGAGGTGGTGTCGCTGCACGAGGAGTACTGGGACAACGTGATGGAATATGCCCTTCGCACCGTTAAGGCTGGTCTCACTCCCAACCCCGATATGATGTGCAACCGCATGATAAAGTTTGGTTATTTCGAGCAGCGCTGGGGCAAGGACTTCGACCTCACTGCCACTGGTCACTATGCCACCACCTGCGAGATTGACGGCACCAAGTATCTTGCCACAGCTGTTGATGCAGTCAAAGACCAAACCGACTTCCTTGCACAGATCACTTACGACCAACTCAAGCACTTGATTTTCCCCATCGGGTCGATGCCCAAGGCGCGGGTAAGGGAGATTGCTCAAGAGGTGAAACTTCCCAACGCTAGCCGCAAGGACAGCCAGGGAATATGTTTCTTGGGACAGATAAACTACAATGATTTCATCCGCCGACACTTGGGCGTGAAGAAGGGCCCCATCATCGAGATAGAGACTGGCCGCAAACTTGGTGAGCACAATGGCTACTGGTTCCACACCATAGGTCAGCGCAAGGGTTTGGGACTGAGCGGAGGACCTTGGTATGTGGTAAAGAAGAACATTATGGACAACGCCATCTATGTGAGTAATGGCTACGGCACAAGCAAGCAGTATGGTCGCGAGATACACCTCGATGAGATGCACTTCATCAGCGGCAATCCGTGGCAGGGGAGTAGTGGCACTCACGAAATCACTTTCAAGAATCGCCACACGCCACACTTCGCCAAAGGAAGCCTCACGCATCTTGAGGGCAACCAATGGCTCATCGAGAGCGCCGAGGACATTCAAGGCATAGCGCCAGGGCAGTTTGCCGTGATTTATGACAAGGACCAGCACTTGTGCTATGGTAGCGGAGTGATAACTCTTTAAAGTTAGGAAATCAAAGGATAAAGTATAAAGACGATAATATGACAGAAAATAAGATAGAAATGGACGTAATGGGTATCACCTACAGCCAGATACAGGCTGGGGCTTATGCTCTGCTTCTTAAGCAGCACGATGGAGACCTGAGGGTGCCTATCGTGGTGGGGACAAGCGAGGCTCAATCTATAGCCATGCGACTAGAGCACGTGATACCGCCTCGCCCATTATCGCACGACCTGATGGTGAGCATGTTTCACGCTTTTGGAATCAGCCTCGACGAGGTGATTATCTACAAGTTCAGTGAGGGAGTGTTCATGTCGAAACTCAAACTCTCGACCAACGACCAAGACCTGGAACTGGAATCACGCACCAGCGACGCCATAGCTCTGGCTTTGCGCACAAATGCTCCCATATATACTACTCAAGAGGTGCTCGATAAGACTGGTTTTCTCATCAAGGACAGCGAACAAGGCAAGGTGGCAGTGAAACCCAAGCGCTCATTGAGCGACATGACGGTTGATGAGCTGCAGAAGAAACTCAACCGCGCTGTAGCACTTGAGAAATATGAACTTGCAGCAAGCATCCAAAAGGCCATCAACGAGAAACTTGGCAACTAACCAAAAAAGAATCATAAAAAAGAATAGTAATAATAACCAAAAAAACAAAAACAGTATGAATCTAAAAATTAGATTAATCATCATGAATTTCCTGGAGTTTGCCGTGTGGGGCGCTTACCTCACCTGTATGGGCAACTATCTGGGAAAAGCAGGCATGGGCGGCGAGATTGCTTGGTTCTATGCTATCCAAGGTATTGTTTCAATCTTTATGCCAACACTTATGGGTATTATTGCCGACAAGTTCATTCAGCCTCAAAAGATGCTTGGAATCTGTCATTTGCTGGCAGGTGTGGCAATGATTGCCTTGTTCTCGATGGGCGCTTCGGCTGCCGAGCCTAATAAGGCAATGTTTATCACGATCTATACTCTTAGTGTAGCGTTCTACATGCCAACGTTGGCTCTCAGCAACACAACTGCATTCACTATCATGAAGGATAATGGCATGGATACTGTAAAGGACTTCCCGCCAATTCGCGTGTTTGGTACTATTGGTTTTATCGCTACAATGTGGTTTGTCAACTGTGCTACTCTCGATAATGGAAGTTTCTTCTTTACTCTTGCCGAGAATGCAAACAAGTTCCAATATACACACTATCAGTTCCTTGTTTCGGGTATCTTGAGCGTTGTCCTCTTCGCCTACTGCTTCACTCTGCCACAGTGCAAGCTTGTTAAGAAAGAGTCGCAGTCGCTTGCCGAGACTATGGGCCTTAGTGCTTTCAAGCTTTTCAAGAGCAAGAAGATGGCAATGTTCTTCATCTTCTCTATGATGCTCGGTATGTCGCTTCAGGTTACTAACGGCTATGCAACTCCGTTCCTCACTCATTTTAAGGGAATGGCTGAGTATGCCAATACCTTTGCTGCCAATAATGCTACTATGCTGGTATCGTTGTCACAAATCAGCGAGGCTTTGTGCATCTTGCTCATTCCTTTCTTCCTGAAACGTTATGGCATCAAGGTGGTAATGCTCATTGCAATGTTTGCTTGGGTGTTCCGCTTTGGTTTCTTCGGACTTGGTAATCCTGCTATGCCAGGTGTGATACTCTTTGTACTCTCTTGCGTTGTTTATGGTGTTGCCTTCGACTTCTTCAATGTGTCGGGAGCAATGTTTGTTGACAACGAGTGTGACCCCAATGTCAAGGCATCGGCCCAGGGCTTGTTTATGCTCATGACCAATGGCCTTGGAGCAACTATTGGTACTCTTGCTGCAGGAGCGGTTATCAACAACTTCTGCCAATGGGAAGGCGATTATTTGGTTGGCGATTGGCAGACTCCATGGTTTATCTTTGCTGGTTTTGCTTTGGCTGTTGCTGTGTCGTTCTGGGTATTGTTCAAGTACAAACACAATCCAGATGCTATGCAGAAAAAGGTAGACGAGCAACAAGAGAAAGTTGAAAAAATACTAGAAGATTAACAACACATAATTGTGCATTTTGCATTGAGCATTATGCAATGAAATAAATAATGCATCGATTTTTCGCCCCCGACATAGCTTCTACGCTAACTCTTCCTGAGGAGGAGTCGCGACACTGCGTGCGCGTGTTGAGGCTTGTCGAGGGCGACGAAATCGAGGTGATTGATGGCGCTGGCACGTTGTACCGTTGCTGCATAACTATGGCTCACGCCAAGCACTGCGCTGTGGAGATTGTCTTGCAGGAAGCGTGCCCCCCACACTGGGGTAGCAAGATAATGATTGCTGTGGCGCCTACAAAGAACCTAGATCGCATTGAGTGGATGGCTGAGAAATGCACCGAGATGGGAGTGGACCGCATCACACCGCTCTTGTGCCGCCACAGCGAGCGCAAGGTGCTCAAGACCGAGCGGTTGCACAAGATTCTGGTTGCTGCCATGAAGCAGTCGCTCAAGGCGCAGCTGCCGCAGCTAGATGAACTGACGCCAATCGAGGAGTTCATTGTCGAGACGAGCGATGCACAGCGTTTTATCGCCTATTGCGATGAGTCACTGCCTCGCAACGAGCGCAAATCATTGGCGCAGGTCTATGACCCCACTCGCGATGCGGTGGTGATGATAGGTCCCGAGGGCGATTTTGACCCACAAGAGGTAGACGCTGCTTTGAAGGCCGGCTTTGTGCCAGTGACACTGGGTGAGAGCCGCCTGCGCACCGAGACCGCTGCTCTGATGGCAGTAGCAACCATCCATACGCTAAAAATTGCTAAGAACTGATAATTAACAACTGAAACTGATAAAATGCTTGACTATCTTAAATCATCATCTACGGGTAATTTCTTCCTCCTTGCTGGGCCTTGTGTCATTGAAGGGGAGGAGATGGCGCTCAGCATTGCCGAGAGAGTGTTGGAGTCCACCACTAGGCTCAATATACCATACGTGTTCAAGGGCAGCTACCGCAAGGCAAACCGCTCTCGCATCGACTCTTTTACTGGAATTGGCGACGAGAAGGCGCTGAAGATTTTGCGCAAGGTGGGTGACACTTTCCACATTCCTGTAGTAACCGATATACACACACCCGACGAGGCTGCGATGGCGTCGCAATATGTAGATATATTGCAGATTCCAGCCTTCCTGTGCCGCCAAACCGACCTGCTGGTGGCGGCAGCGCGCGCAGGCAAGATGGTGAACATCAAGAAGGGGCAGTTTCTCTCTCCCGAGGCGATGCGATTTGCTGTGCAAAAAGTCATTGACTCGGGCAACACCGAGGTGGCAATCACTGAGCGTGGAACCACCTTTGGCTATCAAGACCTGATAGTTGACTATCGAGGCATTCCTGTCATGCGGCAGTATGCTCCGGTAATTATGGACATCACTCATTCGTTGCAACAGCCCAATCAGAGTGCCGGCGTTACAGGCGGTCGCCCTGAGCTCATCGAGACTGTTGCTCGAGCTGCAATCGCCACCGGCGCCGATGGCATCTTCATCGAGACGCATCCCAATCCTGCGGTGGCTAAGAGTGATGGCGCCAATATGTTGCAGCTCGACTTGCTCGATGGTCTCCTCTCGCGCCTGACAGTACTAAAGCAGGCAATCAATGAGATTGATAAATAATAACATAAATATAAATAAAAACTATGAGAATCAAGAAATTTTTAGTGCTTGTAGCACTTGTGCTTGTTTCGGGCACAATCTTTCAAGTTGCCGCCCAAAGCGATGACAAGATCACCCAGGCGGTGATGAAGGTTTATAACGATTATCTCGCTAAGAACCCCAATGATTACAACACACTGTTTATGCGCGCTAATCAACTGTACTTTAACGGAGACTTACAGGGTGCGATGAACGATGTGGACCGCACCATCCAATTGGCTCCCGCCAAGGATACTGAGCTGCTCTTTGATGCTTATATGTTGCGTTCCAAACTGTATGAGTTGAACTATAACTATGATGCAGCGCTTGCCGATGTGGAAAAGGCATCTACAATCGATCCCACAAGTCTCGCATGGGTTGATATGAAGGGAAAACTTGCCTATGCCAAAGGTGATTACGATACCGCCGAGACCCAGTTCAAGACTATCCTTCAGCGCGTGCCACGCAACTTCGATGCAATGTATAACATTGGTTGCATCGAGGCTATGAGAGGTAATGCCGATGATGCTATGAAATGGGTGGACCAAGCTATTGGCTTGTTCCCAGCTGAGCCACAGGTTTATATGAACCGTGCTCACGTTCAAGAGTTGCTGGGCAAGTATCGTGATGCTAGCGATACCTATCTCATCGCGATGAGCACTACCGATGACAATGGTGAGGCGATAAGTCAACTGTTCAACCTTGCCGATAACCACTACGATGATGTTATAGCCTCGTTGCGTAGCGCCTCTGATGAAAACCCACGCGTGGGAATCTTCTATCGCGTGTGCTCGGCTATTGCTCTTAAATATAACCACTACGGTCAGGCATTGCGTGACCTCAAGGTAATCACCGACAACAACTTGCTGGAGTATAACACAATCTATAACGATGAGGCAAAATGTCTCTATCAACTTGGTGACTACGATCAGGCCTACGTTTATGCCAACAAGGCTATTGCTAGCGATCCTATCAACCCCAATGGTTATGTGCTCCGCAGCTTGATTGAGCGTCGTCAGGGTAAGGGCAACAACTTCACAACTGCTATCAACACCCTTGACCAGGCATTGGTGCTTGACCCTAACTTTGCTCCCGCATTGATAGAGAAAGCACGCATGCTCATTGAGCAGAAGAAGTATAAAGAGGCTTTGCCAATTCTTGACAATGCAGTGGCTGCCGAGCCTGAGAATGCTGAGGCTCTGATGCTGCGCGGATGGCTCAACAAGACCCATCTCAAGAATGCTTCGGCTGCTACAGCCGACTTCCAGAAGGTTCTCACCCTTCCTGATGATGATGTAACTTCACTACGCGGCTTTGCTCTCCATGAACTCAATCGCGATACCGAGGCGGCTGTTTGGGCTGAGCAAAAAATTCATGAGTTGCCCTCAACAGGTGGTGATACTTACTTCTATGCTGCCGCTTTGCAAGCAGCGATGGGCAACAAGGCTCAGGGTTTGAAGTATCTGGAATCGTGCCTCGCCAACGGCTATGGCGGTCTCTATGATATAAAAGTAAACGACGCGCCCTATGTGAACCTTGCTCCATTGCGCAGTGAGCCCACTTTCAATATGCTCGTTAACCAGTCGCAATTCAATTTCCAAGAGCGATAAGTTGCAGCAAATGCCCAAAAATCATGATTTTCTTGCCCATTAAGGCACAAAGTGCTATCTTTGTGCGCTTAAATAGAAATTGATTAATTTTTCTACAGAGTAATATGTTTGGAAAATTCGGAGAAAAGCATCCAGTAATGCTTAATTGCTTGGGTGTCATAATAGTGGCCGTGGCAGGATTGTATGCCATGTATATGCTTATCGACCTGTTCACTCAGCATGGCAAGGAGGCTAAAGTGCCTAGTGTTAGGAATATGAGCCTCGATAATGCCATTCGCAAGATTGAGGAGGCAGGGTTTGAATGGGAAATTTCAGACTCACTCTACAATGAGTCGATAAAGCCTGGCATGGTTCTTGAGCAAGAACCACGTGGCAATACTATGGCCAAGAAGACGCGACCTATACGACTTACTATTAACGCCTTCAATCCCATGATGGTGAATTTGCCACCTCTCACCGAGACTTCGTGTCGTGATGCCGTGAGTAGGTTGAAGAATATGGGATTTAAATATATCGATATTGATACCGTGCCGAGTGCCGACCAGGGACTGGTGTTGGCTGTCAAGGTCAACAATCATTCTGTGACGCCAGGTAGCAAGGTGTCGATTACCGATAGGGTGAGTATTGAAGTTGGCGACGGAAGAATCAACGAGATGCCATTTGACGTGATTCCCGACATCGAGAAAGACTCGTTGCAGCAAAAGCAGCGCGACAAGGCACGTGCCGAGGATAAGTCTAACATTTATAAGTAAAGATTAGGTGGGTGCTATATTAATAGAACCCACCTTTTATGTTTTCTTGGCAATGAGCGACGATAACGAGGATTTGTTTGAAGACTCTGGGTTGGAGATTCAGAGCGATTTCTCCGATCCCGACTTCACCGAGAACGGACGTGACTACTGGGAACACTACCACTATGTAGTGGAACCAGGTCATGTGTTGCTGCGCATCGACAAATACCTTGTGGAGCGCATCAAGGGCACGTCGCGTAACCGCATACAAAACGCCGCCGAGGCGCAGTGCATACGCGTGAACGGCCGCCCGGTGAAGAGCAACTACCGTGTGCATCCCGGCGACGAGATTTCGGTGGTGATGGACCGTCCGCGTTATGAGAACGAGATTATCGCTCAAGACATCCCTCTTAATATCGTCTATGAGGATGACGACTTGTTGGTGGTGAACAAACCCGCCGGAATGTGTGTACATCCAGGACACGGCAACTACGACGGCACACTTGTCAATGCCCTCGCTTGGCACTTCAAGGACAATCCTGACTATGATGTCACCGACCCCCGAATGGGACTGGTGCATCGCATTGACAAGGACACTAGCGGATTGCTCGTTGTCGCTAAGACGCCTAATGCCAAGACCTCATTGGGCCTTCAGTTCTTCAACAAGACCACGAAGCGGCAATACATCGCAGTGGTTTGGGGCGCGATGAAAGAGATTGATGGCACTATTGAGGGCAACATCGGGCGCAGTCTCCGCGACCGCCTGCAGATGGCGGTGTTTCCCGAGGGAGACCAGGGCAAGCACGCAGTGACTCACTATCACACCATTGAGAATCTCAACCATGTGGCAGTGGTGCAGTGCCAGCTTGAGACGGGCCGCACGCATCAGATAAGGGTACATATGCGTCACATTGGGCATCCACTTTTCAATGATGAGCGCTATGGCGGCGACAAGATATTGCGTGGCAACACCTCATCGAGCTACGCACAGTTCATCCACAACTGCTTCAAGCAATGCCCCCGCCAGGCCCTTCACGCCAAGACATTAGGATTTGTCCACCCAAGAACAGGAAAACAAATGGACTTCGACAGCGAGCTCCCTGACGATATGGCTGGATTAATCAAGCGTTGGCAAGACTTTGTTAACAATCAAAAATGAGACACTGGAATTCCCAATGTCTCATTTTTTTATTATGGTTGTCAAAAATTCTATTTGTTTGGCTCTCTGCCTATGCAGTAGTAGGTGAAGCCCATGTTATTGAGATCTTCGCCGTCGTAGATGTTTCGGCCGTCGATGACAAGAGGGGTGTTCATGGCCTCTTTCACCTTGTCCCATGATGGCACGCGGAACTGTCGCCACTCGGTGACGAGCATCACGGCATCGGCCTTATTGACAGCGTCGTAGATGTCAAGGGCGCAGTAGATGTCGTTCCAGCGGAACTTGATGGCGTTCATTGCTACAGGGTCATAGACGCGTACATGGCAACCTGCCTGCAGTAGCAGATCGATGGTGGTGATTGCAGGCGACTCGCGAATGTCATCGGTGTTGGGTTTGAATGATAGTCCCCACAAAGCCACTGTCTTTCTCTTGATGTCACCTCCATAGAAGTCACGGAATTTCTCAAACAGACGCTGCTTCTGCTTGTTATTGACTTTGTCAACAGCCTTAAGCACCTCCATCGAGTATCCGTTTTCCTCGCCAATATTGATGAGGTCGTTGATGTCCTTGGGGAATAGAGTGCCGCCATATCCGCAGCCAGGGAAAATGTATTTAGAGCCGATGCGGCTGTCGGTGCCCACACCGTGGCGCACTGTGTTGATGTCGGCGCCCACAATCTCGCACAGATTGGCGATTTCGTTCATGAAGCTCACGCGCGTGGCGAGCATAGATGTTGCGGCATATTTTATCATCTCGGCGGTGGTCGAGTCGGTGTAGATTACAGGGAAGTACTTGAACTTGAGCGGATGATATAGAGTATCCATCGCCTTGCGCGAACGCTCGTTATCCACGCCAAGTATGATGCGGTCGGGCTTCATGAAGTTCTTGATTGCGTTACCCTCGGTGAGGAAGTCGGGGTTTGACACCACGTCGAAATCGAAGTCCACTTTGCGCTCGTCGAGGATTTCCTTGATGAGTTGCTTAATTTTCTTAGATGTGCCTAGTGGTACAGTTGATTTGATGATAAACACCGCATAGTTGTTGATGCTTTGGGCAAACTGTGTGGCGGTGTCTATTACTTGAGTTAGGTCGGTTCCGCCATTTTCGGCAGGTGGTGTATCGACAGCGCAGAACACATAGTCCACGTCGTTGAACACGTTAGTGAAATTGCTCGTGAAGTTGAGCCTTCGGGCTTCCACCGAACGTTTTACCATGGCTTCAAGCCCCTGCTCGTAGATGGGCAGACCTCCGTAGAGCAGCAAGTTGATTTTTCGTGCGTCGGAATCGACACAAGTTACATTAACACCTAGGTCGGCAAAGCAGGCTCCAGTCACGAGTCCCGCATATCCTGTTCCAACGATAAGAATATTCATGATGTAGATAGTTTGTTGATTTATGTTACAAAAATACCATAATTCTATGAAAGGTGCAAATAAATCAACAAATTTCTGAAAAAAATGCTCAATATCACTTGTTCATAACGCAAAGTAAAGTTTGTGTTGTTTTTATTTTGCTTTTTGCATTTTTTCTAGTACCTTTGCGCTGTTGGCATGAGTAAAAAATAACCAAACTACTCTCTCAATATAATGTCAGAACATAATAAACCAACAAGTCAAGAATATGATGTAATTATAATAGGTGGCGGCATCACTGGTGCTGGCACAGCCCGTGATTGCGCATTGCGTGGACTGAAAGTGCTGTTGGTGGAGCAGTTTGACTTCACTCATGGCGCTACCGGTCGCAATCACGGCTTGTTGCATAGTGGCGCTCGCTATGCCGTTACCGACCAGGAGAGTGCCGAGGAATGCATAGGCGAGAACATGATTCTGCGCCAAATTGCCCGCCACTGCATAGAGGAGACCGATGGACTGTTTGTCACACTTCCCGAGGATGACCTGGACTATCAGGCAACCTTTGTTGATGCGTGTCTTAGGGCGGGCATCGAAGCCGAGGTTATCGATCCTGCCGAGGCACGAGCGATAGAGCCGTCGGTCAATCCCACTCTCATTGGTGCGGTGCGAGTGCCCGACGCGTCGGTTGACCCCTTCACGCTGACTACCGCCAACCTTATCGACGCCCGCCGTCATGGCGCTGTGGCGCTGACTTATCACGAGGTGGTTGAATTGATAGTGGAGAATGCACGCGTTATAGGCGTGAAACTCCGCAACAATCTTACTGGCGAGATGAGCGAGGCTTATGCCTCCGTTACTGTCAACGCAGCCGGCATATGGGGTACTCTCGTTGCCAAGAAGGCCGACATTATCATCAACATGTTCCCTGCCAAGGGCTCTCTTCTAATTTTTAGTCACCGTGTCAACAACATGGTTATTAACCGTTGTCGCAAGCCCGCCAATGGTGATATCCTTGTGCCCGACAAGATAGTGAGTATGCTCGGCACCACGAGCGACCGCGTGCCCATTACTGAGATTGACAATATGCGCGTTACACCTGCTGAGGTGGAGATATTGCTAAAAGAGGGCGTGAAAATGGTACCGTCGTTGGCACGAACGCGCATTCTGAGGGCCTATGCTGGAGTGAGACCTTTGGTCGCCAGCGATGATGACCCGTCGGGCCGTAGCATTAGCCGCGGCATCGTGTGCCTTGACCACAAGGAGCGTGACGGTATGGATGGCTTCATCACTATCACAGGAGGCAAACTGATGACCTACAGATTGATGGCCGAAAGGGCCACCGACTTAGTGTGCAAGAAAATCGACAAGATAGGAGCATGTACTACCGCCATCTTGCCTTTGCCTGGCAGCGATGAGAAGGCACCTAAGAAACGCGGCAAACAACACGCTGTTACGCTTAAGGCCGCTCAGGAACGCCATGGTTCGCTTACCAAAGAAATCAATGAGAAGAGCACCGAGGACAAGGCGATGGTGTGTGAATGTGAGCACGCTAGTGTGGGCGAGATGAAATATGCTATTGACAAACTGCATGTTAACAACCTCACAAACCTGCGTCGCCGCACTCGCATGGGCATGGGATCGTGTCAGGGCAAACTCTGTGCTTGCCGTGCCGCGTCATTGTTGTGCAAGGCTGGTGGCGATGCCGAGGCTGCACTTGCCGACTTGGCTGAGTTTATGAACGAGCGTTGGAAGGGTATGCGGCCCGTGGCTTGGGGATCTAACCTCAACGAAGCCCAACTAACGACGCTGATATATGAGGGATTGTGCGGTCTAAGTATGAATATCGATAAAAAATAATGCCATGAGATATGATGTGATAGTGATAGGTGGCGGACTGAGTGCCATCATGTGTGGAATAGCCCTTACCGCTAGTGGCAAGCATGTTGCACTAATGGTGAAAGGGCAGAGTAAACTCAACTTCAGTTCCGGGTCGATTGACTTGCTGGGTTTTGATGAGCAGGGCAATGAAATCACTAAACCTCTGGAGGCGATAGGAAACCTTAGCGCCAGCCATCCCTACTCAAAGATGGGAGTGGAGAATGTGGTGCACAACTCGGCAATGGCTCCTGTAATTCTGTCGGGTGCAGGGTTGAACTTCTATGGCGACAGCAGCTGCAACCATTATCGCATGACACCGATGGGCCTGCTGCGTCCCTCATGGCTCACGCTCGATGACTATGTGACGACCGATAATCCAAACTCGCTGCCTTGGAGCAAGGTGGCGCTTGTCAATATTCATGGCTTCCTGGATTTCTCGGCCGACTTCATTGCTGCGGCAATAAGGCGCCTGGGTTGTGAGTGCGAGGTGTGTGACGTTAAGCTTGGCACTATCGACAAATTGAGTAGTAATCCCACTGTTATGCGCTCGACTGCCGTTGCCAAGCTCATGCAGAACGATGGAGTGCTTAATGACTTAGCCCGCAAAGTGAGGTCAAATATGGGCGATGCCGAGGTGGTGTTGCTGCCGGCAGTATTTGGTCTTGATGGTGATGACTCGGTAACCAAGATTGCACATCAGGTGAAGGCTCCAGTAAGGTTTGTATCCACATTGCCGCCGAGCATCGCTGGCTCCCGCATGCTGTCGAAGTTACGCAAGTTGTTTGTGAAGAATGGTGGCACATTCTTGCTGGGCAGTATGGTGAAGAACGGCAAGATTGTGGATAATAGGGTAGTGAGCATCGAGGCGAAGAACTTCCCCGACCAGGATATTGTCGCCGAGAATTTTGTGATCGCAACAGGCTCGTTTATGAACGGTGGATTGCAGTCGAGCGCAGCGGGAATCGTTGAGCCGATTTTTGGACTCGACGTTGACTATGCGGGCAACAGTGGTGAATGGAGCAAGGAGTGCATGTTTGACGCGCAACCTTATATGGAATTTGGCGTGGCTACCGACAACGAGTTTCACGCTATCAAGGACGGTCGTCCTTTAGAAAACCTATATGCTATTGGCTCTATTCTGAGCGGTCACAACTCACTCAAACTTGCCGATGACGCTGGTGTTGCTGTGATGACTGCCCTGCAGGTGGCAAGGCAGATGTGATTTAGAGAATCAGAAATCGAAGATTAATAATTTTGCATTTTGCATTATGCATTATGCATTATGCATTATCAATGCTACAGCGTGGGCAGCGATGCCTTCGCCGCGTCCTGTGTAGCCCAAACGCTCTGTAGTAGTGGCTTTGATGGATACTTGTGAAATGTCGCAGTTCATGCACTCAGCCAGTTGTTGTTGCATTGCGGGGATGTGCGGGTTCATCTTTGGCTGCTCGGCGCAGATAGTGATGTCGCAGTTACCTAGTGTGTAGCCTTTTTCATTTAGCAGTCGCATTACCTCGCGCAGCAATTTGCGGCTGTCGATGCCTGTGTATTGCGGGTCGCTGTCGGGGAAGTGGTAGCCAATGTCGCGCAAGGCGGCTGCGCCAAGAAGCGCGTCGCACAGGGCATGAATCGCCACGTCGGCGTCGCTGTGGCCGAGTAATCCTTTGTCGTGGTCGATTTTCACGCCACCAATCCATAACTCTCGCCCTTCAACCAGGCGGTGAACGTCGAAGCCGTATCCTATGCGCATAACTATCTTGTTTTTGGTTTAATTCTATTTAAAAGGGACAAAGCATGCTTCGTCCCCCTTATTTTCAATATTTTTATAAAATTACTTGCTGAACAGGTTGCGGATGCCGTCCATGTCGAACGAAAGTGTGAACCTGAGGGTTTGGTCGAGTGGGCTGTTCTGTGCTGTAGCAATCATGTAGGCTGCATCGAGCTTGATGACGTTGAGCGCAAAACCTGCACCGAGACCGAAATACTTACGGTTACCTTTGTACTTGTTCTCGCTGAAGTAACCGCCACGCAAGAAGAACTGTTGGTTATAGCTGTACTCGGCACCAATTGAGAAGTTGATCTCTCGCAGCTCCTCTTTGAATCCTCCAGGGGCATCGCTAAAAGACTTGAAAATACCCGAGATTGACGACATGTCTTTCCAGTCCTGCAGCGCTTGTTCGTAATCCTCTTGGTTCTCATAGTTTGTCAAACGAGGACGTGCTGGCACGAGGAGTTTGTTGGCCTCGCCACTGAGGGTTAGGTTGTGATAGTCGGCAAGTGGGAATGTGAATGCAGTACCAATCTTGAGATTAGTGGGCAAGAATGCGGGGTCATCACCGCCATTGTAACTCACCTTTGAACCGATGTTAGAGACGTTGAAACCTAGAGTCCATTGGCACTCATTGCGTCCTACCATAGGGTAGGTGCAGAGGAATCCCGAGATGTCGGCCGAGAATGCCGAGGCGCCTGTAGTCTGATCAGTGCCACTGTAGCTGGAGTAGCCCAGGTCACTATAGATGTAGCGCAGCACTACGCCCATCGAGAATTTCTCGCTCAGTTTGCGAGAGTAGCCCACGTCGAATGCCATCTCAAAGGGGTTGATGCTCGCCAGCGCGTTGCCACCATCATCGGCGCTATTAATCTCACCAAGCGAGAAGTAGCGCATCGAGGCACTCACCGCCTGGTTGTCGCCGCTACCTATCTTCCAGTAACCTGAAAGGTTGGCGAGGAAGATGTCGTTAACGAGTTTGCGAAGCCAGGGGGTGTAGGAGATAGAAACTCCCGCCTTGCTGTAGGCAAAAGCATATTTCGAGGGGTTCCAGAATTGCGAGTTAACGTCAGGGTCGGTTGCGGCACCCTGGTCTCCCATAGAAGCACCACGCGCATCGGGTGTGATGCTAAGCGAAGTCACACCAGTTGTGATGGGGTTAAATTCTTCGTTTTTAATGTCATCGTCGGCCAGTGCTGCGGTGCTGGTCATCAGCAACGCCAGTGCCACGAGTATTTTAGTTGATTTGTTCATAATCTAAAAACAGACAAATTGGTTTCTTATATGATATATAACTCCAATAAGCTGCTTTTATTGTATTTCTTGGTTTAGAAATATGGGTTGAAGTTTGTTCTTTCGGGTGAGTTTAGAACAGTTTGGAGAGGTTTTCGCTCATCATTTTTACCGACATAGCGAGTAGGATGATGCCAAAGAACTTGCGCAGGAAGAAGATGCCGCCTTCGCCAAGAAACTTCTGGATTTTGTCGGTTGCCTTGATAACGACAAATACCCATACCATATTGATTGCCAGACCAATGAGGATATTAATGTCGGCATACATCGCCTTGAGTGAGATGAGTGTGGTGAGCACTCCCGCGCCAGCGATTAGCGGGAATACCATTGGCACAATGGTGGCGCCACCGCCAGGCATGTTGTTCTTGAAGATTTCCACGTCGAGAATCATCTCTAGCGCCATAAGGAACATCAGAAAACCGCCAGCAGCGGCAAACGACTGGATGTTGCAGTTGAAAATCCCAAGAATCCAGTAACCGCCGTAGTAGAATCCCACCATCAAGATGGCAGAGTAGATAGTCGCCTTCCAGGCATTCACCTCACGCCCTTTAGAGCGCAAATCCATGATAATAGGCACTGAGCCCACGATATCGATGATACTGAGCAATACCAATGCCGAACTTAATATTTGAGTGAAATTCATAACTTATTTAATGCATAATTCATAATGCACAATGCATAATGATTTTCAAGCAAGTGCTAAAATAATTAATTGTGCCGTGATCACTCGCAGGAACATTGTAAGAGGATAGACGGTACTGTAGGCCACCGAGGGGGCGTCGTTGCCTGATGTCTTGTTGGCGTAGGCAAGGGCGGGCGGGTCGGTAGTGGCACCCGATACCATACCCATGATAGTGCAGTAGTTTAATTTGAATTTTCCGCGAGCCACAAAGGTTACAATAAGAAGCGGAATTATGGTGATAAGGAAACCATATAGCACCCATCGCGCGCCTTGGGCGTTAAACACCGTCTCGGCGAAGTGACCACCAGCGGCGATTCCCACACTGGCAAGAAATAGGCAAATGCCCAGTTCCCGCAACATCAGATTGGCGCTGCTGCTGGCGTAGGTGATGAGTTTGAGCTTGTAGCCATAACGTCCCAGCAAAATTGCCACGATGAGCGGACCGCCAGCCAAACCCAATTTCATGGGCACACTCATTCCTGGTAGCATTATAGGAATACTGCCGACTATGATACCCAGCACAATGCCTAAGAACATAGTGAAAATATTTGGGTGGTCGAGGGCCTTTATAGAGTTTCCCATGCGCTTGGCAAGGCGGTTGATATCGTTGATGTTACCCACAACAGTCAGGCGGTCGCCAACCTGCAAGGCAAGATTAGGGCTGGCAATAAGGTCAAGACCCGCACGATGAACACGGGTGACATTGAGCTTGTAGCCCATGCGCAGTCGCAGCGAACCGAGTTTGCGTCCCGATAACTCGCTCTTTGTCACCACTATGCGACGTGCTGTTACTGGATCGGGATCGGCTTTCCAGTCCATCTCTACATGAGGACCGAGCACAGCGTCAAACATCTCTTCATCTTGTTGGCTCATCACCACGAGCAGCAGGTCGCCTTCCTCGATAAATGTTTCGCTCACAGGTATGTGTACGTGTCCATCGCTCTTGCGTATGCGTGAGATTATGAAGTTGTGGTCGATAATGTGATGAAGGTGCTGGATGGTTTTTCCTATAATAAGCTCGTTTGTCACTTTATAGGTCACGAGGTGAGGCTGGAGTTGAGAGTTTGTGTTTTCGTCTTCAATTTCTTTAGCTTCCTTATCAACACCAATTTTGAATATTGCCTTCAGCACAATGAACGACAAGATGATGCCAACCACACCAAGGGGGTAGGCGGCGGCATAGCCCATCGACATCGACTCGTTGAGAGGTATCGCAGCGTCGCCTTGCGTCTCAATAAGTGTCTGTTGAGCGGCACCTAAGCCTGGGGTGTTGGTGATGGCTCCAGAGAGAATTCCCACCATATCGGTAATGTGAACATCGCCCACACTATAATATATACCTAGTGCCACCACAATGTTGAGCAATATTATGCTTACGGCAAGACCGTTAAGCAAAAGTCCTCCTGATTTAAACGACGAGAAGAACGAGGGACCCACCTGGAGGCCAATCGAGAAGATAAACAATATAAGTCCAAATTCCTGAATGAATTTAAGGGTGTTCGTGTCGATTGTCAGCCCCAAATGTCCAGCGAGGATACCCACAAAAAGCACAAAAGTTGCCCCAAGTGAGATTCCTTTAATCTTTACCTTACCAAGTAGTACACCCAAGGCTATCACGATGGCGTAGATAAATATAGAATGTGCTACGCCAGTACCTGTCAATATGTCTGTGAACCAATTCATTTCCCAAAAAATACTGTTCTCTTTATGCCACCTTTTTCAATAGGATTTGCAAATCGTGTCTTTTCAAGGTGCAAAGGTAGTAAATTGTTTTTAGTTTTTAGATATTAGTTGTTAGTTTTTTCAAGGATGGTTTGTTTAAGGTAATAGCAGTAGTAATAAAAAAATCAAAAACTCCCATAAAAACTGAAAACTGAAGACTGATAAGTGAAAACTTTTCAGTAATTTTGCAGTTTGGAAATATAAAAACACATATTTATTATGTCTATAGAGAATATATTATCGCAAGCTACCGCACAGGCGGTCAATGAATTATATGGTGTGGACGTAGCGCCCGAGAGCATTGTGCCACAAGCCACCCGCAAGGAGTTTGAGGGCAACATAACCATTGTTGTGTTCCCCTTCCTGAGGGCATCGCGCAAGGCTCCCGATGCCACAGCGCAGGAGATTGGTGAGTATTTAGTCGCTCACTGTGAGGCTGTGGAGAAGTTCAACGTCATCAAGGGTTTCCTCAACATCACTATCAAGCCTTCGTTCTGGGCGCAGCTGCTCGATGACATCTGCCGTGATGAGAACTATGGTTTTAAGCAGGAGACTCCTGAGAGCAAATTGGTGATGATTGAGTACAGCTCGCCCAACACCAACAAGCCCCTTCATCTTGGCCATGTTCGCAACAACCTGCTGGGATTCAGCCTTTCGCAGATTATGAAGGCCAACGGCAACAAGGTTGTCAAGACCAATATCGTTAACGATCGCGGCATTCACATCTGCAAGTCAATGCTTGCCTGGCTCAAGTGGGGCAATGGTGCTACTCCCGAGAGCACTAGTAAGAAAGGCGACCACTTGATTGGCGATTTCTATGTGCTTTTTGACAAAAAGTATAAGGCAGAAATTAAGGAGATTGCAGCAGCACAGGGCATCAGCGAGGAAGAGGCCGAGAAGCAATCGATGCTGATGCAGGAAGCTCGCGAGATGCTCAAGAAGTGGGAGGACAACGATCCCGAGGTGCGTGCTCTTTGGGAAAAGATGAACGAGTGGGTGTATGCCGGTTTCGACGAGACCTACAAGCGCATGGGCGTGGATTTCGACAAAATCTATTATGAGAGCCAGACCTACCTTGAGGGTAAGGAAAAAGTGGAAGAAGGCCTCGAGAAAGGCGTGTTCTACCGCAAAGACGACAACAGCGTATGGGCCGACCTCACCCCCGATGGCCTTGACCACAAGCTCTTGCTGCGCAGCGACGGAACTAGCGTTTATATCACTCAGGATATAGGCACTGCCAAACTCCGTTATCAGGATTATCCCATCGATAAGATGATATATGTGGTTGGCAACGAGCAGAACTACCATTTCCAGGTGCTTTCGCTTTTGCTCGACAGGCTCGGCTTCAAGTGGGGCAAAGACCTGATTCATTTCTCTTACGGTATGGTTGAATTGCCTCATGGTAAGATGAAATCGCGTGAGGGTACCGTGGTTGACGCCGACGACTTGATGGACAAGATGGTTGACGACGCTATGGCTATGACCAGCGAGCGCCTTGAGGGCATGACCGACGACGAGAAGCGCGAGGTGGCACGCATTATTGGCATGGGTGCGCTCAAGTATTTCATCCTCAAGGTTGACCCACGTAAGAACATGCTTTTCAATCCTGAGGAGAGCATTGACTTCAATGGCAACACAGGTCCGTTTATCCAGTATACCTATGCTCGCATCCAGTCGCTGCAGCGCAAGGCTGGTGACAACTTGCCAGCGCTCAACGTGAACGCTGTAACTCCCAATGACAAGGAGATTGCCATCATCCAGCGTGTGGCTGACTTCCCAGCTGTTGTTGAGGAGGCTGGTAAGACCTATAGTCCAGCGCTTGTCGCTAACTACACTTATGAGCTTGCTAAGGAGTTTAACCAGTTCTACCACGACTACAGCATCCTCAAGGAGGAAGATGAGAACGTGAAGGTGTTCCGCCTGGAGCTCTCACGCGTTGTGGCAAGCGTCATTAAGCGCGCGTTCTCGCTGCTGGGTATTGAAGTTCCAGAGCGTATGTGATTTTTGGCACGCTTTTTGCTCCATGTTCCATATTGAAAAAAGTAAAAACTAACAAAAAAAATATAATCATGAATTACAACAATCTTCCACCGCTGCCTCAGGCTAATGCTACCCAGGCAGCACCTTACCAGAGCGAATGGTCTCTGAGCACATATATGAATCAAGTGATGCGCAAGGTATATGTGAAGATGACATTGGGATTGCTCGTTACAGCGCTTGTGTCGTTGTTCTTGTGGCAGAATCCAGCTATTTTGATGACATTGAGCAACTTCCTCATGCCGCTTATCATCATTGAGCTGGGACTGGTGTTTGCACTCGTGCTTGCCATCAACAAGATGAAACCCGCCGTGGCAACAGCGATATTCTATGGCTATGCTATTCTCAATGGCATAACGCTATCGCCCTTGTTCTTTGTTTATACAAGCTCGTCGATAGCACTCACGTTCTTTGTGACATCGGGTGTGTTCCTGGCTATGTCAATCTATGGCTACACCACTAAGCGAGACCTCACAAAGATTGGCACTTACTTGGTGATGGCACTCATTGGATTGATAGTTTGCTCTATAGTAAACATGTTCTGGGCCAACAGCACAATGGAATGGATTATCACCTATGCTGGTGTGTTGATTTTCGTTGGTCTTACCGCTTGGGATACCCAGAAAATCAAGGAGATGGCACAAGAGACCGATGAGGTCAACGCTGGCAAACTCGCCACAATGGGCGCTCTGTCGTTGTATCTTGACTTCATTAACCTGTTCATCTACCTGCTCCGTATCCTTGGAAGCCGCAACTGATGACGTAAAACATATAGAGATCGCCGCAGCTTTGATTTTTCATGGCTGCGGCGTTTTTTCTTTGGCAAACTGAAAAGTATTCACTAACTTTGCGAATTGAAATCAAACGTTTTATGATAAAAGAGATACAACTGCGATTAGACCCTCGCACAGCGCATTTTCTGGACGCTGTGGAGGAAGTGGTGGCTAAGCAAGAGGGGATTATGCGTCGGCGGCTGCGTGGTGTGCGCATTCTCAAGCGCTCCATCGACGCCCGCAAAGAGAAGGTGATGGTAAACCTCAAGGTGCGAGCCTACATTGACGAACCAATGGGTAACGATCACTTGGTGCCGCCTATAGAATATCGCCGTGTGAAAGGTAACCGACAGGCCATTGTGGTGGGCGCAGGTCCAGGTGGACTCTTTGCCGCGCTGCGGCTTATCGAACTCGGCGTGAAACCCATCGTGCTCGAGCGTGGCAAGAACGTGAAAGACCGTCGGCTCGATGTGGCGGCAATCTCACGAAACGGCATAGTGAATCCCGACAGCAACTATTGCTTTGGCGAGGGTGGGGCAGGAGCTTATAGCGACGGCAAACTCTATACTCGCAGCAAGAAACGCGGTTCGGTAGAGCGCATTCTAGGCATTTTCCATCAGCATGGCGCTAGCGAGGACATATTAATCGATGCTCATCCACACATAGGCAGTGACAAGTTGCCCGATATCATCGAGAACATGCGCAACACCATCCTCGATAATGGGGGAGAGGTGCATTTCAACACCCGCGTAACCGAACTGAAAATTAGTGACAAAAATGAGGTCACTGGTGTAAAATGCGCTACAGGAGAGGAATTTGATGGCCCCGTAATCCTTGCTACTGGCCATTCGGCACGTGACGTGTATCAGATGCTGTTTGACACCAATATATTTATGGAGGAGAAAGGCATCGCTGTGGGAGTGCGACTGGAGCATCCGCAGCACCTCATAGACCAGATACAGTATCACCGCTCTGGCGGGCGTGGCGACTACCTGCCAGCGGCGGAGTATAGCTTTGTCACCCAGATAGATGACCGTGGAGTATATTCGTTCTGCATGTGTCCTGGAGGCATTGTGGTGCCAGCGGCTAGCGAGCCGGGCCAATTAGTGGTTAACGGCATGTCGCCCAGGACAAGAGGCACTTATTGGGCTAACAGCGGCATGGTGGTCGAGGTGCGCCCCGATGACGTGCCAAAGCGTTTCCACCAGCATGGCATTCTGCGTGTGATGCGATTCCAGGAGGCATTGGAGCAACGCTGCTTCCAGATGGCGGGCAACAGCCAGTGTGCTGGCGCACAACGTATGCTCGACTTCGTACAAGGCAAGCCATCTAAGCTGATTCCTCCATCATCGTTTGCTGCAGGCCTCCAGCCTTCACGCCTTGACCAATGGCTGCCGCAATTCATCAGCCACCGATTGACAAAGGCTTTCAAACTCTTTGGCCGTCAAGCAAAAGGATTCTTGACCAACGAGGCGATAGTTATTGGTGTGGAGACCCGCACTTCATCACCACTGCGCATTACCCGTGACAGCGAGATGCTGCACCACATCGACATTAAAGGCCTCTATCCCTGTGGTGAGGGAGCTGGTTATGCTGGTGGCATAGTGTCTAGCGCCATAGACGGCGAGCGCTGTGCCGAAGCACTGGCGTCGTGGATTGAGGCCAAAAACTGAAAACTGACAACTGATAACTAATATATGATAACTGTAATAGGCGCTGCTAATGTTGACATAACTGCCTCTCCGTTAGGGCGGTATGTGCCATGCGACTCTAACCCAAGCCGTGTGGAGATTGGTTTTGGCGGAGTGGGGCGCAACATCGCCCACAACCTGTGCCTGATGGGCGAGCAGGTGAGGCTATTCACGGTGTTTGGCGACGACAGTATTGCTCTCACCTTGCGTGATGACTGCCGCCGAGTGGGCATGATAATTGATCCCATACTTGAGGTGGCTGGTGCCAGGAGCAACTATTTCATCTGTGTGAACGACCACAACGGCGAAATGCAGGCTGGAGCCGCTGACATGGAACTGATGTCGCATCTTACCCCCGAAATGGTGGCTGCTTACATCGACAGCATCAACGCTAGCGATGCCGTGGTTGCCGACTGTAACGTGAGTGAGGCAGTACTGCAATATCTTGTGGAGCATTGCACCGCGCCATTATATATCGATGCAACCTCAGCCGCTAAGGCGATGAAAATTAAGTCTTTGTTTTCAGTCAATCGCACGTCACCACTCATTATTAAGGTTAACCATGCCGAGGCTGTTGCACTCTCGGGAATTAAGGGTGGTGTTGAGGCCATGGCTCACTGGTTTCTTAGTCAAGGCATGAC
>JAGCRW010000097.1 GCA_017964485.1 Muribaculaceae bacterium
AGGTGACCACTAGTGCCACTAACAGTAAATGTTACAGCAGAAGAACTTCCCTCCCATATTCCATCTTCATAGGCTTCCACATCACTAGTAAGCACATTAGTTCCTCCACCCGAGGCAAATGTGAACTCAATCTTAGATATGGTCTTTGTTGAGGAAGATACAGTGAAATAATTTCCACCATAAACACGAATAGCAGCACCAGTAGTGTAATACTTGGGAGCATTGCTATTTGTGCCCTTGTCAAAAGTAACAGAAAAGTCGGTTCCCTCATAAGATTCAACCGCCTCACCATTAGAGTAACCCTCATCTGCGAAAGTTACTGTCTCTGCCCAAGCTCCAATTGCGAGCATGAGCATCATCATGAGAGATAATACTTTTTTCATAAAAAACGAGTTTAGTTAAGAATTTAGTTATTAAGTAGTTAATCGCCAATGAAAATTGAACCGCCAGCCTTTTAAGCGGCATTTCTCCTTTCACACCGCAAAGATAAAAAAATATTCTCAATAAAAAAACAGCAAATCAAAATCTTTTAATTCTTTTTTAGCGGTTCTTCACCACTGCCACATAGATGATGAGAATCACATTCATCATCAGGGCATAGATTATGGCGGGGATGGCATACCTGTCATCGCCAAACACGAGCGGACTACTGGCGATAGTGATAGCCTGAGCTGCATTTTGCATTCCTATCTCAATGACGATGGTGCGACGCTCCTTGGTGTTCAGGCGCATACCCCACGCAAGCGCCACTCCACTTGCCATTGCAAGTAGAATAAGCACGGTTATGGATATTCCCAGTTGGCCGAAATTGGCGATTATCGCCTCTCGATTCTTGATAAAAAATACTGTTGCAAGGAAAATTAGCGCAGGAAAGGCAACCTTCGACAGTACTTTGTGAATTTTCTCGGCAGCATTCCTCCACTTCTTCCTGACTGCAATTCCCACAATGATGGGGACAAGCATAAGCACGATGTTCTGCATAATGAGGTTGCCCATAGGCAGATGTACATCAACAGCACTGCTTGCAGAGCTGGTCACCCATTCAAGAATCAGCGGCACTGTGAACAGCGTGATGATGCTGCTGCACGCCGTGAGCGAGACTGAAAGTGCCACATCGCCCTTAGCGAGCATCGAGAACACGTTCGACGAACTACCACCAGGACAGCACGCTATCAGCACGAAACCAATAAGGAAAACAGGCTCCAGATGCAGTGCCCAACCAATAAGCCATGCCAATGCCGGCAGCACAACTATCTGCCCAAGAAGTCCGGCAAGCACTGGTTTTGGACGATCTTTAAAAAGTTTGAAATCTTTAAGCTCCAAGTTCAAGCCAAGCTCAAACATGAGCAGCGTTAAGATAGGAATTACTATAAAAATTGTTGCGTTCATTGTTGTCGTTTTTTCGTTTATCGTTTATCGTTGGTCGGAGTCCGGAGAACTATGAACTATTAACTGTGAACTATGAACTCTAAATGCGAAGCGCATTAGCTAAAATGCTATCTGGAACTGCGTCACCCACGCCTTGGTGTCGGGGCCGGTGTTGCGGTCACTATAGATATACTGAGTGCTGATGCGGCATGCCTTATAAACCCAGTACTGAAGTCCAACGAGATAGTTGTTGGTGCGTGTCCAAGCGGGGAAAGCGTCTCGAGCTTCCTTGCTCAGCGAAGTGTTCTTATCAAGATGGTCATAGTCGAGCACCAGGTCAAAATTGCGGAACAAGCGGCACCACAACTCGGCATAAAAGGCGCGGTTTTTGATGTCGCCATTCTTGCCGCCCATATACTCGGTGCGCATTTTCAAAGGTTTCCAATTCACCTCGGCACCCACACTCCATCGGTTGCGGGTGTAATCGTTGCCTTGTGCAAAGGTGCCAAACATGTCATCGGCTTGGGCATTGCCTTTGCCAATGATGAATGACCCCGACAGGGTTATATCTTTCGTTGGAAGCACATTGAGCATTGCCACTACATCCTTGTGCTTGTTATTGTCGCGCAGATTCATGCCAGCACCGTTAAACACCCCAACACTATAATTAAGGTAATAGTGTCCGTCACGTGCCTTGATAGCATCACCAGTAATCATCGCGCCCAAATCACGCCCTACATAATTGCCATAGAGCGGATCGCCAGCGATGCCCGCCATATAGCGCGTGCCCTCGTTGAGGTTTACTGTACCAAGCAATGTGGGCGAGATGATGTTCTCAAGCGTGTAAGGGGTCTTGAACTGACCTACCCTAACCTTAAGCTCGGGCAGGAAAGCATACTGGGCATAATACTCATGCAGATGCTTCGGCGCCTGAGTGCTAGCCACGTCTACCATCAGGAAGAAACTCAGTTTGCGTGTCAACTCAGCGTTAGCCATCAAGATAACACGTGTCATGCTGAACGAGTTATTGGTCTCAGGACCTATTTTCGTCATGTCAAACTGAGTCTGGGCATAACCAAATAACGTGAGTTTGCTCGGTCCAATGTGAATATTCAGCGGCTGCACAGGTTTCTCACCATCTTGTGGACGTGTAGCCATGATGGCACTGTCGCTGGTGTTTAGAGTAGAAACACTAACTTTCAAACTTTTCTTCTCGGTCTCCATAGGCGCCGTTTCCTCGGCAAATGTCAAAAAAGGCATTAAAGCAAGCAACGCCAAAACCAGTTTCTTCATAAAATACATAGTCATTTGTTGATAGTTTGGGGCTTCACAGATGTGACTTTTTCTTTATTTAAAACAAAAATCCGACATACGATGCATTGACATGCACATTGTCGGATTTTATCGTGAATCGGCTGGGATTCGAACCCAGGACCCACAGCTTAGAAGGCTGTTGCTCTATCCAGCTGAGCTACCGATCCAGCTTTTTTGAGACCTCAGCGCCTCAAAAAGCGGTGCAAAGGTAATACATTTTTCTGAAAAGGCAAAATTTGTGAAATAAATGTTGTAATTTTGCACCACAAAACAAACGTCATAGATATAAATACCTTTAGTACGAAGCACTCTTATTTCCACTCCAGCTAGGAGTAGCAAAAAACAACTTAAGAATGAACATTCTAAACCAAGTGCGCAATTTGCGCATAGCCGACTATAATTATCCGCTCCCCGATGAGCGCATCGCCAAGCACCCTCTTGCACAGCGTGAGCAGTGCAAGGTGCTTATGTTCAAGGACAACGCAATCGAGCAGCACATCTTTCACGAAGTGCCTGCGCTGCTGCCCAGCAATGCTTTGCTCGTATACAACAACACGCGTGTAATCAACGCCCGCTTACGATTCCGCAAAGCCACTGGCAGTCAGATAGAAATTTTCTGCCTAGAACCAGTGGCGCCGCGCGACTACCAGCTCATCTTCCAGACTACACACGAGTGCACATGGCTGTGTTTGGTGGGAAACAGCAAGCGTTGGAAAAGCGGGCCTCTTACCCAACAGATTGACGTGGACGGTAACGCCATCACCATCAATGCCACCCGTGGCGAGCGACGTGGCAACGCCTTTGAGATAATATTCTCTTGGGACGGCGAAGACGTGACCTTTGCATCGGTTTTGGAAGCCTTGGGCGAAATCCCTATCCCACCCTACCTCAACCGTGACACTGAGAAGAGCGACCTCACCGACTACCAGACGGTATATAGCCACATCGACGGCAGCGTGGCGGCTCCCACAGCAGGACTGCACTTCACCGATGAGCTCCTTGCCGAATGCGACCGCCGAGGCATTGAGCGCCGCGAACTCACTCTCCATGTTGGCGCTGGCACTTTCCAGCCCGTAAAGAGCGACAATATTGGCGACCATGCCATGCACACCGAGTTCATTAGCGTGCCACGCGACCTGCTCGCCGAGCTCGCAACCACTAACCGACCTGTGATTGCCGTGGGAACCACAAGCGTCCGCACCCTTGAGAGCTTATATTACATAGGTCAAATTCTTGAGGCCAACCCTGAAGCCACCGAGGAAGAATTGCGTGTCACCCAATGGATGCCCTATACAACCCCGTGTGAAATAACCCCTCAGCAAGCTCTTCAAAACATCGTTGATTACCTCGACTGCCACAATGCCAGCGACTACCTGGGCAGCACCCAACTGATGATAGCCCCAGGCTATACCTACCGCATCGTTAAAGGAATGATCACCAATTTCCACCAGCCACAAAGCACCTTGCTGCTGCTTGTGGCCGCCTTCGTGGGTAACGACAACTGGCGCACCATTTATGACTATGCGCTCGAACATGACTTCCGATTCCTAAGCTATGGTGACGCATGCCTCTTCCTGTAGCAAATAATACATAATAAAAACACCCACCAGAAGTTGAAAAACCTCGGTGGGTGTGATATTTGTGGGGTAATTATCTCTTATTTGAGAGCGGTTGCGTTGATGATGTCATTGAGATTCTTCACCAACACTTCTTTGAGCTCGGCACCTTTCATGTTAGTGCCACCAGGCATAATTCTGAAGGTCACAAAGCCTTCACCGTTAGGAACATAGGCCTCAAACTCGTAACGACCATCTTTCTCGTTTTCAAAAACCTTATAGGTTTTGTCACCCACTGTGATGTCGTCAACAGCTTTGCCACCACGTTTTTTGATGTACTCAACAACATCATTCTCATTCTCAAGAGTATAGTTAAGCATAGCTTCACTGTATGGATTCTCCTTCATAGTCAGGTTACATGAGCTGCGTACCATACGGCTACTAGCCTTCCAACCTTCGGGAACAGTGATTGTGTAGTTGTCACAAGTGAGTTCCTTCTGGTCCTCAATCTTCACTTCATCTTCTGATTCCTCCGATTCTGTTGCTTCCGAAACCTGTTCTTCCGAAACTGATGAGTCTTCTGATGTCTCTTTCTTTGTGTCACAAGATGCCAAAGTCCATGTTGTCAAAGCTACAATGGCCAAAATACTGAAAATTTTCTTCATTTTGTTTTTTGAATTAAGTTTGTTTATTAAAAATGGTTTTCAATTATAACGCAACATTTGTCCTTTTATTATCATTTGAAATGCTTATAAAAACAAAAAGAAGACGATTACGACGATGAGAATGAAGATTACGACGAAGGCTGGGAAGACGGATATGATTTTTAAGCCTAAAAATTTAGTATTGAGCATACTCTAAACTATTTTTGGATAATTAGTCAAAAAGTCTTACCTTTGCCACACATTAATAATAATCCTACACAAAATTGCTTAAGACTTTATTAAAACAAATAGGCACGTTTAAGACAGCCTCGATTCTCACCCCAATCTTCATCGCTCTTGAAGTGGTGATGGGTGTGCTAATACCATATGTGACTTCTTGGATCATCGATGAGGGAATCGCTGATAATGACCTTGGAGACGTGTATAAATATGGCGCCATAATGCTGGTGCTGGCGGCTATGAGTATGATTTTCGGCATACTCGCCGGACGGTTCTCGGCAATGGCATCGTCGGGCTTTGCCCGCAACTTGCGCGATGCTATGTTCCGCAACATCCAAACGTTCTCGTTCTCCAACATCGACAAGTTCAGCTCGTCGGGACTAGTGACACGTATGACAACCGATGTCAACAACCTCCAGAACGCGTTCCAGATGCTGCTCAGGGTATCGGTAAGAGCGCCGTTAAACCTGATATTCAGCATTTTCATGTGTGTGTTCATCAACACCAAGATGAGCCTCATCTTCGTTATCGCGTTAGTTATTCTCGGCACAGTACTTTACCTTATTATCAGTCGCACTGTGAAACTTTTCACGCAAGTATTCAAGAAATATGATGACTTGAACAACGTGGTGCAGGAGAATGTCTCAGCAATTCGTGTAGTGAAAGCCTTTGTGCGCGAGGACTATGAGAACAAGAAGTTCAGTAAAGCAGCACGAGGTCTCTACAAACTCTTTGTCAAGACCGAGAGCCTGATGGCATTGAACCACCCTGTGATGATGGTTGTTGTATATGGCTGCATTATTGCACTATCGTGGTTTGGAGCAAAACAAATCGTGAGCGACAACCTTACCACTGGCCAGCTCACCTCGCTCTTCACCTATGTAATGACCATCCTCTCGGCGCTGATGATGCTCTCAATGATATTTGTGCAGCTCACAATGAGTGCCGCCAGTGGCAAACGCGTAGCAGAAGTCATCAACGAGAAAGCCGACATCACCAACCCTGAGAATCCTGTAATGACCGTAGCCGACGGAAGCATCGACTTCGAGGATGTGAAGTTCTCATATCAGAAAACTGCGTCTTGCTCGCCCTCTAAGATAGAGATTGCAGGTGTTAGTATAACCGATGTGTTTAATGCCGTCAGAGAATACGAATACGCCATTAGCGACATCAACCTGCACATCGCCAGCGGCGAGACTATTGGAATCATTGGCGGAACTGGTTGCGGTAAATCCACACTCGCCATGCTCATCAGCCGCATGTATGATGTCTCTGAGGGCAGCATCAAAGTGGGTGGCGTTGACGTGCGCGACTATGACCTCGAGACTTTGCGAAACAACGTGTCGATGGTGTTGCAAAAGAACGTGCTATTCAGCGGCACAGTACTCGACAACCTGCGCTGGGGAAAGACCGACGCCACTCTCGAAGAGTGCAAGCACGCATGCAAGCTGGCATGTGCCGATGAGTTCATAGAGGAAATGCCCGACGGCTACGATACTGTCATCGAGCAAGGCGGTGCCAACGTGTCGGGAGGTCAGAAGCAGCGTCTGTGCATCGCACGCGCTCTGCTCAAGAATCCTAAGGTGCTAGTCCTCGACGACTCCACCAGCGCCTGCGACACCGCTACCGCTGCTAGCATCAGCAAAGCTCTGAGCGATTATATGCCCGACGTCACAAAGGTAATAGTGGCACAACGTGTGCACAGCGTGATGAACGCCAATCGCATCATAGTCATGGACAACGGCCACATCACTGGCTTCGACACCCACGAGAACCTGCTCAAGACCAACGACATCTACCGAGAGATATACACCATCCAAACCCAAGACTCAGGCGACTTCGATAAACCGAAATGAGTTCGAGGAATGGGAACGTGATCGTGAACGGTTCTAACTTCTTTCCGATAACCAATAACACATTTATAAAATGAAACAACTAAACCTTCGCACTGCGATAGTCATTCTGGCGTTAATTTTCGTCGGTTCGCTATTGGCCAGCGCACAAAAACAATTCACTCTCGAAGACCTCAACTTTGGTGGCAAGAACTACCAGAACATGGTTCCTCAAAACCGAAACATCGCCTGGCACGGCAACTTGCTATACCACATGGAAAAAGATTCCATCTGGACTGTCGACACAAAGACAGGCAAGGAAAAACTGGCGTTTACCTCGCAGCAAATCAAAGACTGGGCAGGGCTTGACAAAGCGCCAAACCTCAAATGGGCATCGTTCCCCTACCCCGACAAACCACTCATGTTGATTTATGGCAACAACAAACGTATGCTCGTGGATGTAAAGAACCACAAGGTTGAGTGGGACCAAATCATTAATGATGAGTCAGAAGCCGATTGGAACAAGAATAGCCGCAATGTTGCATACGTCAAGAACGACAACCTCTGGATAACAACCGCCAACGGAGGATACCGGCAAATCACCAGCGATGGCTCACGCGACATCGTTTATGCCCAGTCTGTGCACCGCAACGAGTTTGGCATTGAGAAGGGCACATTTTGGAGCAACAACGGAAACAAGCTAGCCTTCTACCGCATGGACCAGTCGTTGGTTGCCGACTATCCCCTCATCACTGTCCCCGAGATTGACGACTCCACACAAGTGGAAGCCACTCCCGCACCCGAGAAATATCCCATGGCGGGCCAAACCTCCCATAAGGTGCAGGTAGGCGTACTCGACATCGCTTCGGGCAAAATCATAGACCTCGATACTGGCGACCCCACCGACCGATATTTCACCAACATAGCCTGGAGTCCCGACGACAAACTGATTTATATGTTTGAGCTCAACCGTGACCAGAACGACTGCCGTCTCGTGAGCTACAACGCATCGACAGGCGACAAAGTTGCCGAAATCTACCGCGAGACCAGTGACAAATATGTGGAGCCAAGCACGCCCATAGTATTCCTCCCCTGGGATAACAATAAATTTGTGATGCAAAGCCAGAAGGACGGCTACAACCACCTCTACTTGCACAACGCCGACGGCTCGCTCATCAAGCAGCTCACAAGCGGCGAGTGGGTGGTTATGGAAATGCTGGGCTTTGACACCGAGAACAAGGCTATCATTATCTCCAGCAACGAGATAAGCCCCATCCAAAAGAACATCTTCAGCGTTGATGTTGCCACTGGCAAGCGCAATCGGGTTGACGAGGGAGGCAAAGGTTGGCACGGCGCAATCCTTAACAACAACGGCACTTGGCTCGCCGACTACTACTCCGAGCCCGATGTGCCTCGCAACATCGCTATCGTGAACACCGCCACTGGCAAGGCAATGCGCTATTTCACAGCACCTAACCCCTGGGAGGGTTATAACGTGCCTGAGTACAGCTGTGGCACCATTAAGGCTGCCGACGGCGTAACCGATCTCTACTACCGCATGGTCAAGCCCATTGACTTCGACCCCGCAAAGAAATATCCCACAGTGGTTTACGTCTATGGAGGACCTCACGCCCACAATGTTGACGCGCGATGGAACTACTGCAGCCGCAGTTGGGAGACCTACATGGCGCAGAAGGGCTACCTTCTCTTCATCCTCGACAATCGCGGCAGCGAGAACCGCGGTCGCGACTTTGAACAGGCAACTTTCCGCCAACTCGGACAAGTGGAGATGCAAGACCAGATGTGCGGTGTAGAATACCTGCGCTCACTGCCCTACGTCGATATGGACCGTCTTGGCGTGCACGGTTGGAGCTTTGGTGGTTTCATGACCATCACCCTGATGACCAACTACCCCGACGTCTTTAAAGTGGGCGTAGCAGGCGGACCAGTAATCGACTGGAAGTGGTATGAGGTGATGTACGGCGAGCGTTACATGGACACACCACAGAGCAATCCAGAGGGATATGCCAAGACTTCTCTCATCCACAAGGCAAAGGACCTGAAAGGCAGGCTACAAATCATCATCGGCCTCAACGACCCCACCGTTGTGCCACAGCACGCCTACTCCTTCCTCAAAGCCTGCATTGCTGCCGACACTCAACCCGACTTCTACGTTTATCCTGGTCAGGGCCACAATATGCGCGGTCACCAAAGCGTACACCTCCACGAACGCATCACCCGCTATTTTGAGGATTACTTGAAATAAATGTAAGAAACACAAAGAAAAAAGGAGGAAGTGCTCAAAGCATCTCCTCCTTGTTTTTTAAAAACCCGAATCTGTCATTAGGATTTGGGTTTAATTCATTTACTACTTTTCAAAAAGAAATCCCTGACTCATCGTCGGGGATTGCTTAACTAATTAACTTTCTAATACCATTAACATAAACCTTAAAACAATGAAAAGTATCGTCTCACGACGACAAAGATTTCATAACCTTAAAAAACTAATACCATGAAAACTGATGCAAAGGTATAGCATTTTGTGTTATAAAACATAATTTTCAAGCAGAAATCGCTATATATTAACCTCTTTTAACGAAAAACCCGTGAAAATGCTGTTCTATAACACATTTTTACAGCATTATTGAATGTTTTTTCGCTGGTTGTGTGTTATTGGTTTTCGGTTAAAGGTAATAACCGTCCTCAATCACGAGAAATATCATACTGCCCTAAACCTCAATACTGTCTTCTGTCAACCATCAACAAAAAAACCAGCGATTTCAAAAAATCTGATTGCTGATAACTGACAACTGAAAACTTTTATCTAACTTTGCACTTTATTTAAAATAGAATTAATGGCGAGGACCACACGATTATTTCTTATCATTTTTCTGGCGCTCATTGCGGTGCTGGCGATTGTGTCGTGCTCATCAATAAAACACGTGCCCGACGGACAGCTGCTCCTCGACAAGACAAAGATCAACATCCTTGACAAGGAAAACGGAGAAGACATAAATGCTAACGAGCTGGTCAACTACTTGCGTCAGACCGAGAACCACAAGGTGCTGGGCGGTTTCAAGATGCAGCTCGCCATCTACAACCTCTCGGGCAAAGACTCCACCAAGTGGTTCAACCGCTGGATTCAGCGCGTGGGCTCGCCGCCCGTCATCTACGACTCTACCCTTACCATGGCGAGCGTTAACCAGCTGCAGCGGGCACTTATCAACAAGGGATTCCTCAAAAGCGACGTCGCCAGCGAAGTCAAACTCCTCCCCGAAAAGAAGAAGGCTCAGGTGACCTACAACGTCACCCTCAATAAGCCCTACACCATTCGCTCCATCAAATACGACATCAAGAGCGACAGTCTGCGCAGCATTATCCTGAGCGACACCACCGACTTCCCCATAAAGACTAATTCGCTGCTCGACCACAATAAGCTCGACTCCGAGCGCGAGCTCATTGTGCAACGGATGCGAAACAACGGATATTACGCCTTCAACAAGAACTATATCACCTTCCTTGCCGACACCGCCGCCGGCTCGCGCGAGGTGGACCTCACATTGACTCTGAGCGAGAACATTCAAGAGTTGCCCCGCATCCCGATGACCGACACCCACCGCCAGTTCTATGTGCGTAACGTGGTGTTTGTCACCAACTACGATGCGGTGACTATGCAGAACGGCTTCTACGGCGACACCGTTTCCTACAATGGCATCATTATGCTATATGGCGACGACAAGTATATCGACAAAGATGTCCTCTACGAAAGCTGCTTCATCAGGCCTATGCAGCTTTACAACGCTAGCGATGTGGACCGCACCTACAAAGCCCTGGGAAGGCTGGGCATCATCAAGTTCATAAATATCGACATGAGGCCCTTTATGGACGTTGCAGGTGACTTGTGGGTTGACGCCTACATTCTCCTCAACCGCGACAAGTCACAAACCATCTCCTTCTCGCTCGAGGGAACCAACAGCGAGGGTGACCTGGGATTTGGCATCGGTGCCGACTATCAGCATCGCAACATCTTCAAGGGCTCGGAGATTCTCAACGTCAAGTTCAAAGCTTCCTACGAGAGCCTCTCGGGAGACCTCAGCGGCCTTATCAACGACAACTACAGCGAGTACTCGGGCGACGTGGGCATCACTTTCCCAAAGTTCAAGATGCCGTTCCTGCCCGAGAGTTACAAGCGACGCATTCAGGCGTCAACCGAGTTCATGACTAGCTTTAACTATCAGGAACGACCCGAATATACGCGCATCATCGCCGGTGCGGGGTGGAAATACATCTGGAGCGAGCGCAACAACCAGATGCGACACACCTTCAACCTCATCGACATCAGCTATGTGTATCTGCCCAAGAGCAAGATAAACTTCCTCGACAGCATCACCAACCTGCTGCTGCGTTACTCCTACGAGAACCACCTTATCATGCGCATGGGTTATACATTCTACAAGACCAACAAGCGCATGGTGAACCCGCTCACCACGGTGTTCCAGAACGACATCTACACCATCCGCGCTACGGGTGAGATTGCTGGCAACCTGCTTTATGGCATCTCGCATCTCATAGGGCAGAAACGCGAGGAAGACGACAGCTACAAAGTGTTTGGAACACGATATTCGCAATACATAAAACTCGACGGCGACTTCGCCCTCACTCACTACTTCAACCATCGCAGCTCGGTGGCCATGCACGCAGGCTTCGGTATCGCCATACCCTACGGCAACAGCACTGTGCTGCCCTTCGAGAAGAGGTTCTACTCGGGTGGCGCCAACAGCGTCAGGGGATGGGGTGTGCGCACCCTCGGTCCTGGTAGCTTCGATGGCAAGAAGTCGCAAAACAGCTTTATCTACCAGTGCGGCGACATCAGGCTCGACCTCAACATCGAGTACCGATGCAAGCTCTTCTGGGTGCTCGAGCTTGGCGCATTCATCGACTGCGGCAATGTGTGGACCATTCGTGAGTATGAGAACCAGCCGGGCGGAGTGTTCAAAATCAATAAGTTCTACGAACAATTGGCGCTCTCCTACGGACTCGGTCTGCGTATGGATTTCAGCTACTTCCTCATGCGCTTCGATGTGGGAATGAAAGCCCACAACCCAGCCTCAGGTCAAGAGCACTGGCCACTCTTCTCGCCTCAGTTCAAACGCGACGCCGAGTTCCACTTCTCGATAGGATATCCGTTCTAAAAAGAAAAAGAAACCAGCGAAGCGGCAAACTTTGAACTATGAACTATAAACTATGAACTAATATGAAACAACTAGCAATATTCGACCTTGACGGCACGCTGCTCAACACCGTCAAAGACCTGGGAGAAGCGGCTAACTACGCCCTCGACCGTAATGGGTTTCACACACACAGCATAGCCTCCTACCCTTTCTTCGTGGGCAATGGTGTGAGGCGACTCATCGAACGAGTGCTCCCAGAGGACGCGCGCAAGAAAGACTCTGTGGTCGAAACCATGCTCAAAGACTTCAAGGAGTACTACGACCAGAACAACACCAAGCGCACCAAGCCCTATGACGGCATCCACGAACTTCTGCTTGAGTTGCAAGAGCGCGGCGTGAAGCTCGCCGTGGCTAGCAACAAATACCAGAGCGCCACAACCACCATCATCAACCACTTCTTCCCCGACATCGAATGGCTAGCAATCGAAGGGCAGCAAGAAGGTGTTCCAGTCAAGCCCGACCCGTCAATTCTCTTTATGATTCTCGCCAAAGCCGCCATTGCCAAGAGCGACACAATCTACATTGGCGACTCTGGTCTCGACATGGAGGCTACCCGACGTGCATGCGTTGATTCCATTGGCGTAACATGGGGATTCAGGCCCGAGAAAGAACTCAAAGAATACCACGCCAACGTCATCATCAACAAGCCAAAAGACATCCTCCCCATCATCGAAAACGGCATTCCTCTGTAATGACATGTCCGAAGGCTTTGTAGGGACGAGGCCGAAGAATTTGTAGGGACGAGGCCTGCCTCGTCCGAAAAGGGAAGAATTGTAGAGGGGGTGTCATAATTTTGTCAATCATGGTTTATAAAAATCAGATAATTCAGTTGTTTATATTAAAATCTGTGTTTTGACACAGCCGCGCCAAGAGAACCAATCACGTTCCCATTCCCGTTCCCGATCACGATCCCGCGCCCTATTTTTCAAAGAAAAATCTCAAAAATCTTGCACATCTCAAAAACTTGCATTACCTTTGCATCGCTTTTCCAAAAAGCACGGGTGCTTAGCTCAGCTGGTTCAGAGCATCTGCCTTACAAGCAGAGGGTCGGCGGTTCGAATCCGTCAGCACCCACCTAAGATTAAATCGCTGATAGTAATTTGATTAATTCAAGACTATCAGCGATTTTCTCTTATAATTGACCCTTGCGAGCCGTTAAAAAAAATGGCAACTATGCACTCTTTTTCATATGTTTTCATTCTTTTTGTGTGAAATGATTGCTCATTTGATTGCTCATTTTTCTTTGCAATCTGAAATGAAAACAGCGATAAAGTTGCAAGTGCCTCTCTTTTTATTATGGCAAGTACCAGGATTTTTTTAGATGACCGGAGAACAAAACCTGGCAAACCCAGTGTTTTGAAAATTGCAATCGCTCATAGGCATAAGACTGTCTATGTGTCACTAAACTCAAAGATTTTTACCCATCAGTGGGATTGCAAAAAGTTGAAGGTGATTAATCACCCAGAGCAGATGAAGCTTAATGTCTACATCTCAGGTGTTAAGCAAAAGGTTGATTATGGAATCCTCTCACTAGTTAGTGAAGGGAAAATCGCATCAATGACAGCTGTTGACATAAAGAAGCATATTGACCAGCTTATACATCCTGAGAAAGCGGAAAAGGAGAAAGAAATTACTGAATACAAGAATCTTTTCTCAACAAGGTTTTTGAAGTTCGCTGACAGCAAACAACCAAGTACTCGCAAAATCTATATGCACACTTATTCACGCATGGAGATCTTTGAGGGTGAGCATCTTACCAAACTAAAATTCGAAGACATAACCAAAGATTGGCTCACTTCGTTTGAGAAATTCTTGTCTGAGACATCACCTTCGCAAAATGCCAGAAACATTCATTTCCGCAACATCCGTGCTGTTTTCAATGAAGCTATTGATGAGGATATTACAACCGCTTATCCTTTCAGACGTTTTAAGATTCGTCCAGTGGCAACTGCAAAACGCAATTTGAAAGTTGAGGATTTGAGGACTCTAATCAATTATCCTTGCGAAAAGTATGCACAGAAGTATCTAGACATGTTCAAGCTGATGTTCATGCTTATAGGAATCAACAGCATTGATCTCTGTCACCTTAAAGAGATTTCCAATGGCAGAATCAACTACCATCGAGCAAAGACTAAACGCTTATATTCCATTAAAGTTGAGAAGGAAGCTATGGAAATCATCGAGAAATACAGAGGCAAGAATTGGTTGCTTAACATCCTGGATGGATATAAAGACTACCATGACTTCACCAAGCACATGAACAATGCCTTGAAGAACATTGGCCCGTTAAAACGCAGTGGATTGGGTGGGAAGAAAGAGCGAAAGCCGTTATTTCCAAACATATCATCATATTGGGCACGTCACTCATGGGCAACAATAGCAGCCAGTCTGGACATACCACGGGACACCATAGCTCATGCTTTAGGGCATGGTGGTAACACAGTAACAGACATATATATAGACTTTGACCAGCAAAAAGTGGATGACGCAAATCGTAAAGTGCTTGATTGGGTTCTATACGAAAAGAAGTAAATGCTTAACTATTCAGAAAAGGCTGTACTTAAATCAAAAAAGTGCAGCCTTTTTTGTCAACAATAGGTGATGGAATCAGTGATGGAGTTTGTAATGTTATGTGCGATGTTGTATGTGACGCATAATGTGATGTTGTCTGTGCTTCTATATTAATTTAAGGTGGTGGAATTGGTGATGGTATTAGCGATGTTCTTTGTGATGCATATAATAATGTTGTACGTGAAGCAACAAGTTTAAATCATAACAAAAAGAGACCACATTTTTGCAGTCTCATAGTGATGGAATTAATAATGTAATAAGTTGGTTCCTTATATTACCTTATAAAACTCTCCCTTCAAAAGATTTGACATACCTTCTTCATTGAACTGGGCGGTTATCTTTACGCAGAGGTATTTCTTACCATCGATGAAGAATGTGGAGCGGACATTTGGAATCTCTTTGGCGAGGAAGGAGAAAGTGTATTTCTTCTTTCGGTCAATGTTCGTAAACGAGGTTCGCTCCACTCCCTGTCCGTATGCCTTGTTGTTGATACGCAATGAGAAGGGATGGTTTGCGTAGATTGCTCGCCATGTTATTGTCAGCGTGCCTTGTGGCGTGTCGGTGTTCTGTGTTACGTAAGAATAATCGGTGTCAAAAGAGTCAATCCACGGATGTGGCAGATGTGGCGGGAACATTGCAGTCGCTCCATCCCAGAATGCCACATTCAGATTACTGAATATCTCTTCCTTCGCCTCCCTTTCACCGTTGCCTACAGTGCGGCAAGCCCCGAACTGAATCACCTCGTCTATATCCGCATAGTCAGTGAGGAATGGATTGTTTGAATTATGCGAGTGGTGGTATGGGCCCGTGTCAGAGTCATTTCCGAAGTCTCCACACTCCAGGAATGCTATTGGTCCTTTATCTCTATCTGTCGCATCGATGCACACCGGCACAATTCGCAGTTCCTCGATGTTGTCACGGTTCTCCTCGTCAAGGATGAGATTCCCGAAACGGTTCACTGGCACCAGTCGGCACACATTGCCCCATGTCTCGAACACTATTCCTTCCTTCGTGCGGTATTCAATCCTTTCCACCACTTCCACCACAAAATAAGTGTCTACGTCCTGCGCATGGTGCAAGCCCCATTTGCCTCCAGGATATAAGTTGCTGCCACGAGGCTCGGTGTTGTCGCTTATGCAGTCCTGCTTCAGTCTATGTGCAAGCAGTTGCGCCAGCGTCTCGTATTCCGTGCACTTCACAGTGCCGTCAGGCTTTGTGAGCCGATGTATGTACCATTCACATGAATAGAAGTTGTCCAAGCGGTGTCCACCTTTTGCATACCCACGGTTCAACATAGCCTTGTAATCGTCCTCATCTTCCGTGTCCACTTCCACAGAGAACTCATCCACTACTTGCTCAATAAGAACATCTCCTGCCGATTCTACGTTCTCTTGCGTCCTTGAGCAGCTTATATGCCCCTTCTTGTGGTCGATGTCAAACTCATAGAGAAGTAGGTTCTCCAGTTCCATAAAGAACTCGTTGATTGTCCAATGAGGAAGAGCAGTCGCCCATTTACCTGATGACCATACATAAGGAGTGGTGTTCATGACAATAAGGTACTTGTATATACTGTTCTCCCACATTGAGAAGTTGTATGTATAGCCCAGAGCGTCACATATCTTTTTGGTCAGCCACAGCAGGTTCGGCTGGAACGAGAAACCTTTTGAATAGTCCAAGTCATCGTCATTATCCCCATCGGTTTTCCATTCATATCGGTTCTGCGAGCTGTTCCACTTCACGCAGTTCTGCATTACGCCAGTAGAGTTGTTCACCCATGGCAGAGCGGTGTAGTCCTGCCATCGGGACCACATCTGCTGCGGCGTTGTGTTCGAAGGAGTCAGACTCGGCCACTCTCCGAGGTCAAGCTCATTGATGTACTTCTCATCGAAGCGAGGAAAGAAATTTTGGTAAGATCTTTTCTCAAGAAACTGTACCTTCACATACTCGTTGGTGATTTCAGTTATCACCACTGCTCCACGTTTGTAGAAGTTCGTGTCCTGCAGCACAGCGTCATAATAGATAGTTTCAGCATCCACGTCCTTACGTGTAAGCATTCCAAAGACTGCTAGATTCTGTGAGCATCCTGCAAGAGGCAGTTCTATCTCCATGCTGTAGTCATCAGCATCTGTGAATATGCGGTTCTCCGAGACGTATTCTATTGATGCGCCTTTCTTCAACGCAACCTGTTGTCCATTAATTGTAAGTATCATAAAAAAAGTGATTGATTTACACAAAGGTAAACCAACCGCTTGAAATTTTAAAAGACGTAGGATATTTAACAAAACTTCCTGTCCTATCAATTATCTTTTACTTGTTCATCAATAATATGCTTCAATTCCTCAAGCATATTATCAGATTGAATAAGAATAAGCAATAACCTATTATCTAAAAAGAACACCTTATGGTCGGATTTTTTAGAATCACGTAGAGCTTCGATGTAAGCATTTTTAGAAAAAAATGTAGTAGTAATTATAAAACCTATTTCAGCTAAACCATTAGTGCTCTCTAATTTTGTTTGAAAAACTATGAAATCATTTTTGGTTACAGGATCCTTTGTCCTATTTTTGCACTCTACAAGTATATACTTACCAAATTTTGACACAAAAGCATCTCCAATATCGTTGCGGATGATTAGGTCAGTCTCGTTGCCAGATTTGTCCTTTACTCGCTTTTTAATTTCAACAAAACCCATTGAAGAGAACAATAGTGCAACAAAGTTCTCAAATTTTAGGCCTCTTTTATATGAATCCATTTCGTTCTTCAAATCTGCATATTCTTGCATCAAAGCTATTTGGATTTGTTGAGGATTAGCATCCAAACTTTCATAATAAGGAAGTATCAAATCTGCTAATTCTTTACCCCACAAATCGTAATTTTTTTTATCAGTAAATCCAAGTATATTGCCTCCTTGAACAAGAGGTAGAACTTGATTCATATATTCACTGAGGAATGCTGAAACAAAGATAATTTTCGCAAATGGATTGATTTCGACTATACGTTTAGCAATAGAAATACCATCAATATCGTATTGATCCATCCTGATATCAAGAACAGCAAGATTATAAAATCTATTTTCCACTGAATCTTTAATATCATTTTCCTCCCAGACTGGTGTAACGTCTGAATACGGAAGTATCTCTTTTATGGTCTTAGCAAGTGCTTCTGATTGCACTTTCTCATCGTCAATGACAAGGACCTTTCTTGGAATCATAACGTAAAGGGATTATTATAGTAAATATTGTTGAAAAATTTTCTGTGAATCTTCTGATACTTATTTCAGCACCTATTTCCTCACAAAGATAACGAGCGTGGGCTAAACCTATACCATTTCCATTTGTGGTTGTAAATCCATAGTCAAAAATGCTATCAACTATAGAATCATCTATACCATCACCATTATCTTTTATCTTTATAACGCAACAATCATTTAAAATATTGGACTCAACGTAAATTATTTTATCGTTAGTATTATTTACAAATGATTTTTCAGCATTTAATATTAAGTTATGAAGCATCTGCAGTATTGGCTGGAATGGTTGATAAATCTTATCCTTATTCTGCTTATCATACGTAACAAAGAATTGGATTTGATTGCTTTGAATATCTGAACGAGTAAGTACAACCAACGCTTCCATCATTTGCGATAATATAAAGTATTCTTTTACATTATATGGTATGAGTTGCCCGAAATGAGTGAGTGTTGAATTTAGATTATCAAGTGACAGCTCCAACTCTCCAAGAAGGCCATCATCAACCTTGTCCTTCCATAATTTTAAAGACGCAAACATATTTTGAACAGCATTACCAATATCATGTTTTGCAATATTTGCCAATCTGTCCATATGCTGTTCATAGGATCTAGTCACTGCTGAAATAATGTTCCGCTGTGCATTAATTTGCATTTGAAGCTTTTCAATCTTCTTTCCTAATACAATTAAATTGGTCGATTTAGTTGGATTATATTTTCTTCTTTTGTTTGCCACGTGGCAAAATTAAATTATTTTTGTGACGTTCACAAGAAAAGGCTGTATTATTTTTATCATATAAAGAAAATATTTGCCTAAATAGATATTTAACCATACAATGAGTAATATAAATACTTTATGCAAATTTAGTTATATATTTTCAATTTCCTTTTAATTTTTCAACTAATTATTCTATATTCAGGTTAGTCTTTAAAGCGCACAATATCGATGAACCTTTATTTTGTTCATACTTATGTTTTTATTTATAATATCAAAAAGTAATTGATTTACACAAATGTAAACCAATCACTTATACTTTCAAAGACATGAATCTTAATCAAATATCATTAAACTCTAAATCATGCAATGCTTTATTATAAAACAATAGAAATTTTCTATATCTATTGACTAAAGATTTCTCAGATTTGAGGAATATATGTTCTTCATCAAGTCCAAGAAGAGAATCACAAGATTTTATTAGTTCAAGAAAAGGTGATTTTTCATGAAGCTTAATTGTTTCCTTACACTCTTTATTAGCATATACATAAAACATATAACCTTTTAATTCTTCGATTGTGGTTATTGAATATAAAGCATGATTAATAGTTGCTTCGACTCTGTTCCACTCAAAACGCACATGATATGGGCCTTTAAACATATCAAACTTTTTCTTTTGGCAGAAGCCAATGAAGTGTTCCTCAAAAAGAAAATCTTTTTTATATGTTGAAAAACCCATATACCGAAATATGGAATAAGCTTTGTAATTATTCATATCAAACATATTTGTGTGCAAAAATACATAAAAAAATTATTTTCTCTTATTCTTTGGCGATTTATTATTCATCAATCGCTGATAACTGTCCTGTGCCTGTTTGATACCGAGATCGCCTGTCACGGTGTTCACGGTAACAAACGGCTCATCCAGTCGCTCTTTCAGTTGCTTGATAGTCTCACGCAGTTCCACATTCTCCTGTATTATCACCTGCGGTTGCGATTGGGCAAGCACTTGCGGTGCAGTTATCGAGCGAGACACGTCACTGCCACGCAGAGAGCCTATTGTGTTGGTGCGCTGCGCATAGTCCAGTGCTTCTATCAGCGGACGCGCCACAGGCGAGGCAAGCAGTTTCTGCGATGCCACCCATTCCCCTGCGTGCACCACTCCAGCCACCTCGTTCACTGCACCAGGCTTGGTGAAGCCACCATTAGCGTAGCCCTCCGAAGCCGACTGCTGCTGTTGCTTCTTGATGGCAGCCACCTGCACCATACCAGCCGCAAGTGCCATCGCCGCCGCTACAGGAGCGATGATGTAACCCACTAAAGGAATGGCTGCCGCCGATGAATAGGCGTTGATGGCAGCCGTGGCGGTCTGCGCTAGCGCCTGCATCACTTCCATGGCGTACATCTTGCGGTTCGCCTCGTCCTTTATCTTTTTCACCTCCTGCTGCTTCTTCTTCTCCAGCTGCTTCGTCATGTAGGCATTGCCCTGCGCCGCCTCAATCTCGCGGTCATACTTCTTCTCCACGGCGGCCACCTCCATCTCCATCTCGGCCTGCATCAGCGAGTGCAGCTGCGAGAACAGCGAGGACATTCCCGATGACACAGCGTCGATGGATTTGGTGACTGCCTTGCCCACGTCCGACTCTAGCCACTCCTGAGCGTCCTTGTTGAATTTCTGCATGAAGTTAATGTTGTCCTCCTCGTTGAGTTGGTGGTATTTCTTCTTCAGGGCGAGCTTCGCTTTCTCGTATGCTTCCTCGATGCGTAGTTTCTCCTTGGCGTAGTCGCCCACCATCTCCAGCTCTGCCTTGTACTGCTCGTCAAGCAGCGCCATCGCCTTGTCGAACTCCTGCTTGTCCTCCACTGCGTTGTTACCGAAATACTCGTCCTTGATCTTCTTCAGTTCAGCCTGGTGTTTCTGCAGTTCCTCCTCAGCTTCGTGCTGCTTCTTCAGCTGCTCCTGTATGAGCCTGTCTTGGTATGCAACCTCGGCATTGAGGAAGTCGTTCCACGCCTTGCCGTCCACCTCGGGCTTCGCCATGTAGTATGCCTCCTGCAGCAGGTGCAGCTCCTCTCCGGCCTTGCCGTCGGCGGATACATCAACGGAGATCACAAGACCTTTGTCATCGGCGGCGAGGATGTCCTCCGCGCCTTGCAGAGTGTTATATACATAGTCCTTCAGTTCTTTCTCTGTCAGTACCGAGCCGTCAGGAAGGATTGGAGTCACCAGTATCTCCCTCACATTCCCCTCACTGTCCTTGATGCCGTACTGCGAGGAATAGACAGTGGCCACCGCCTCTCCCTCCTTCTCGGGATTGCCCGACCATCCAGCCTGTGTCAGCGCGTATGCGTCAATAATCGGTCTGTTGAACAGGTCCACATTGCCGTTGTATTTCTCGAGCATCATCTGCTCCGCTTTGTCCTTTGTCTCCTGCCACTCAGTTATCGGTGCCAGTGCTTGGTCACGGTAGATGTCCTGTATGTTCTTCAGATGCTCCAGCTCAATCCGTGTCATCACCTCGTTGTATGTCTCGGTGGAGATCTTGTTGTCGAGGTACGACTGCTGAAGCTCAGCCTTTCGTATGGCGTAGGCACGCTTCTCCTCCTCGATGGACTGCTTGTTGGCCTCGTCCATCTGCTTCTTCAGAGTCTCATAAAGATGCGCTTCTATCACTACACGCTCGTTACCTTCAAGGTCGGTGTGAGCGAGCTGCTTGCGGTAGAACTCCTCCTCGATTTTCAGCATACGCTGTGTGTGCTCCTCGTAGTTGTCCTCGCCGATGGCATAGTCAATCCGTGCCAGCGCCTCCTCACGCTCACGCCATGACTTCTCGGCAGCGAACTTGTCCTCCTTCTTCTGTGACCCGCTGCTGCCGCTGTGACTTCGGCTGCTGTGGCTGCTGTGGTTTCTTCCGTTTCCTCCGTTTCCTCCGTTTCCTCCACCTCCAGGAGTGTATGATGGATCAACAATCACCGGCTCAGTCACGGAAGTCGACTCAGTACTGATAAGGTTCTCCTTACCGGCGTATCTCACCAGACGGTCTATCTGTGCCCTCACGGCGGCACGCTGCCCCTTCAGCTGCCTGACTTGCTTTGAGTCGGGCACACCGGTAATTTGGCCGTTGGCGGTCATGCTTGCGCCGTAGGCGTGCGCCACAGCCTCCTTCATCTCGTAGCGTCCGCTACCACTGTGCGTGTCCACTGCACCCTGAACCCTTGCTATGTCATATTCCTGTGCTGTCGCAATCTCACGTGACAGCCTTTCATCCTCCTTGTTCAGCCGCTCATATTCCGCACGGTTAGACTCCAGACGGATCTTGCGCTCCAGCGATACTAGATAGTCGTCAAGAGCCTTCTTGTTCTCGTGGTACTTTCCTGTCTCTGCATCCAGTTTGGCACAGTAGTTAGGGATGATGCGGTTCAGAGTGTCGATTGCTTTCTTTCTCTGCTCCATCGAAGCCTTGTCATCGCGTGCCACAGAAACCAGGTCATTGATGCGCCTTTTCTCCACGTCAAGACGCTCCTGATATCGCTTTCTGGTCTCAGCCAACTCCTCGTTCATCTGCTTCAGTTCCTGCTCCGACTTCGTTAGCTCCTTTGTCTGCGTGGCCATATTGTAGATAGCCACACCTACAGCGGTGACGGCAGCCAGTATTATGCCCCAAGGAGTTGATTTCGTGAGCATATGGAATGCTGTATAAGCTGCCTTTGCCCTCTCAATCTGCCCTGTCACGGCAAAGAACGCTATCTTCAGTGCCAGCGTAACTGTAGAGAGCAGCCTCATCGCTCCCTGCGTGATGGTCAGCCAGTAGTAGTGCGCCTTGAACGCTATGTTAGAGGCGTTCACTGCAAGAGTGTAAGATACCCATGCCGCCACAGCCGTCATGATGGCGCTTCTGTAGGTGATGATAAAATTAGCAATCATATTGAGGAGCCTCAGCATGGCGCTTCCGCTCGTCATCAGGTGCTTGTAGACAGGCAGCAGTTTCTCACCGAGCTCAACGGCTAACTCATGGATGCGCTTCTTCGCCTTCTCGATGCCTGCCTGCGCAGTGTTGTTGAAGATATTGTACTCACGGGTGGCAGAAGTCGCCTCATCGAATGCCTTGTTCGCCTCCTGCTGCTCCCATCGAACCATCTCCAGTTTGCCCGAAAGCACCGAAAGCACCTGCGCCATGCGGATGCCATCCATGCCGAGGTCCTTGAACAGTGGCGAGAGTGCCGCGAGAGCGTCCTTGTCACCGATTTGGTGCAGCCTTTCGAGGAACATCAGAAGTCCCTCGTTGGTGCTCTCATTCAGAGTGGCCACAAACTGCTCCACGTCAAGACCTACAGTCTTGGCGATCTCCTCCGGTGCCTGGAATAGTTTCATTATGGTACGAGAAAGAGCCGAAGCCGCCATCTCCACCTTCTGACCGTTGGCATCCAGTGTGGCGCCGAATGCCAGGATCTCGGGAATAGTCATGTGCGCCTGGGCACCCACACCGGCGAGACGCTGTGCGAACTCCACCAGGTACGGTTTCGACGCGGTACAGTTCTGAGACAGTACGTTCACAGTAGAGCCTACAGATAGCATCGCCTCCTTTGTGCCCAGCAGCTGCTCCACACCGAAGATGTTGGAGATTTTGGCGATGGTCTGTGTCGCACCTTCTCCAAGGTCAACCAGCGCCACAGATAGAATATCTGCTGCTTCTACATATCCTTGAACATCCTCCATCGTGTTCTTGCCGAGACGTCCTGCCTCCTGTGCGAACTCGTTCAGTTTGTCACGGCCAGTACGGGTGTCCATCTTCTTGAACGCCTCGTTGAGAGCCTCCACCTGTTCCGTAGCCATCTGGGTGTATTTGCGCGTGTTCGCCATCTGCTCCTCCATCTCGGCAAAGGCGTTCACGGCGCGTCTGCCCGCCATGACAATTCCCGACAGCAGCGCAGCGGTCATGAAGATAGATGACTGCCAATCGTTCATGGTTCGTGTGAAGCGTTTCCAGAAGCCTTCCTGCGCTCGAAGTTCAGCGTTCAGCCGTGCCAGTTCCCCTTTCACCTGGCGTATCTTCGCCACGTGAGCGTTCCATGCCGCCGAGCCACGCTCCATGTACTGCAGTTGTCGGTTCAGAGTCTGAAGTGCCCTGTTCAGCTCGTTGGGGGTAGCTCGGTTAAGTCTTCGCATCACGCTCTCCACCTGCATAGTCGATGATTCTATCTCACGGATCTGTCTACGTGTGTCCGTGAGTTCCTTGCGCAGACGGCGCAAGTCCGTTCTGTTGCCTGCTGCAGCAGCTCGTGCGATGGCAGACTCCAGCTGGAGCGCATTCTGTCGAAGTTGCTGCAGGACCTGGATAGGTTGCTGACCGTTGATGGTCAGGTTCACTGTTGCTGTAGTGTTGATGTTACTCATATTGATATCAGATTTGTTGAAGACAAAGATACTGAAACAACTACAGCAGGTAAAGGACATCGAGCCGGGGCAGGTTCGATGTGTTCCAGGTCACAAAGTGACCCCATCCGTGAGCGTCGAACCGTCGTTCACGGTTTGTCTCGACCTTCCGCTTTTGCGGAGGTCATAAGGCTGTGTAACAGCCTTTTCGGGGGTTCGGGGGTGTCCACCGCCCCCCACTGGGAAGTGCCCCCGATGCCCTACGGAGCGAGTCCGTAAAACTGCCTTTTCCGTTTGCGGAATATGCAAGGCGATTGTGCGGTAAAATCGCTGACGTGCGTGAGAGAACCGCGACGCAGGAGTCGGTTTCGCTCACGCGTGTCAGCACCGCTTTCAGCCATAAATCGTGTCAAACTCGTTTGACTTGATTTCGGCATCAGTAACAAGTGCAGGCGATACTATTCTTCATCTGTATCTAACGCCGATGTGCACGATGGGCGGTGATTCGGGTGACGTGGAGTGCCGATAATTGAGACGGAGTGCGCTGATGGTCAATAAAAATGCTTTCGCTATTGCATTCTCAAAACTTTTCATTACCTTTGCAACATAATACATTCCTTTTTAGTTGTCTGCGTCACGCGTCGAGAGACGGGTGGCGAGATTTTTATATATACGGCCCATTCTTGAAGGCGCAACGGCATCCCATCTCCCTCCACTGTCATATCATCATTGCACACATCATTCAACTCCTACACATCATTTATATACAGCTCTATGCCATTGCTGCCGTCACGATGATTAGAGCCACCTCCGAGCATTGGGGACGATGGCATAACGACAGCGTAGGTACATAAGCGTGGAGGTCTTGAGTGTGCGATGAGTGTCGCCCTCGTGGATGGGTGGCATGCTGTGACACATGGCTTCAGCCAAGCGTAGCAAGTGAGGCGACCCATGCCGATACCCGACGCTGACGCAGGAAGCTCGGGTGTCGGTATGGAAAGGGCGCCCCACCTGTGCAGCGATTGTGCCACAGCGTGTCAAGCTTGGAGTGAGCTAAGGCGGTGAGACGTAGCGTAGCAAGTGAAGCGACCGGGTGCGAGACCAAACGCTGACGCAGGAAGCTTTGGTCTCCGCACGGAAAGGGAGCCCCACGGCTTTAGCGTAGTCTTCTCTGCCGTGCGAACTCGTAGCGTCCCAGCCATGAGGAAAGAGCGACACGTGCCCCTGGGTGGCGCATCTCGCAACGGAGTGGAGAGTTGCGCCATGGCAAGGGGTCAGCACTTTCAAGACCTCTGTAAGCGTTGGCCGCAGCGAGAGTGCCGCCATGTCTCGGATGCGTGTGGCTCTGCCGTGGCTTCCATCAGCTCACTCCGTCAGCCTTCGGCACAACCGGCACTCCCGACACCCTGTCGAAGACCTGACCGACCATCGTGCACTGACTGCCGAAGGCATATATAAATGTGTTCACACTTCTCTGCCGTGCAATGGGCAAAGTAGTGGATGCTTGCGTGTGATGGCGACTGCCGTGCTGTAGAGCGCAGAGTCCGTCAGTGTAGCGATAAGTGAGTGTGCGTAGAGTGTCGCCCTCGTGGTGCGGTGGCACGCAGTAGCACATGACGTAGTCAAGCTGAAAGCAAGTGGTGACCGCCATGGCGATACCCGACGCTGACGCAGGAAGATCGGGTGTCGGTATGGCAACAGGTCGGACACCTGCGTTAGCGTAGGATTCAGCCGTGCGACTTCGGAGCGTCCACACCACGAGGTAAAGAGCGACACGTCCCGATGACTGGCGCACACG